>JBFYLW010000048.1:0-14034 GCA_041305185.1 Nanobdellota archaeon | reverse complement strand
GGAAAAGGAACCTGGATTTGGTGGAGAACTGATGAAACATAAGCTAGCTAGATGGATCGCTGTAATCGCGATAACACTGGCGCTCATCCTACCGCAAGGACTAGCAGCAGACATAGACGGAACAACAATAACAGCCAGCACACCATCAACCAGAACATTTGTCTTCACGCAGACCACAACAGCACTCGGAGGAGCAAACAAGAGCATAAACGCAACAACAGAAACACAAACACTAGCCTGGCAGGCATTCTATGGAAACATAACTGGAAATATAACACTAGAAGAATCTACAGGCTCTCAGTTCTTCAGCTGGAGTGAAACAATGAATGGCTCGGTACTCGCAACAAGAAGCAATACGATAGACTTCACCACGATGACAGCACAAAACAACTGCTCAGCAGACCAAAACCTCACAGGAACAGGAAGCGACAGAACCAATCTCACATTCACGCCAAGCAACAACACCATATTCACGATAGGAAGCATAACAATACCAGCCAACACTGCATGCACAACACACACCTATGTCAACAGCGCAAAACAAACAAGCAAGTTTGAGGAAATAATACTCAAAGCAACAGACAGCAACGGAAGAGACCAACAGTTATACACAACACGAATAGAAACAAACACAACAGGATTTGACGGAAAGAAGCACGACTTCCAAATAATAGTGCCAGACTATCAGAACTCAACAACAAGCACATATTACATATACGTAGCACTAAATTAAAAAAGAAAAGTTTAAATATCACCATATATACAACCAGTATACTAAATAGTAACTTACATATATTGTGAAAAAAGGAGGAGTGATGCGATGGAAACAAGATATATTGTGGGGATAATACTATTCTTAACGGCAGTATGTGCTGTGACAGTCTTTGCAACAGACCCTGACGGAGCAAATGTAACCGTAGGAACGCCGGAAACAAAAACACCAGATACACCAGGAAGCATAATAGCAGAAGGCGGAAACACAACACCAGCAAACCTTGCAGCACAATCAAAAACAAAAGCATGGCAGGGCTTCTGGGGCAACGTATCCGGAAATATTACCTTGGAAGATACAAGCGCAGACGTATTCTATGACTGGAATTTGACAAACAAAACAGGAGAAGTCCTGGCAAGCAGAAACAACAGCATAGACTTCACAACAATAGCAGGAATAGAAACATGCACAGTAGATGAAGACTTGACAGGAAACGGAAATGATGCAACAAGCAAAACATTCACAAACGCAAGCGTAAACTTTGAAATAGCAGGAACAAACATAACAGCAGCATGCCAAACATTCCCATATGTCAACAGCGCACCCCAATCAACAGACTTTGAAGAAATCATAACAAGCGCAACAGGAGTGACAAGCATTTACGTATCAAAAATAAACGCAAGCGCAATAGGCTTTAACGGAGCAACAGTCGACTACCAGATAATGGTTCCAGAAAACAGAACAAAAAACACCGTTGAAACATATTACATCTGGGTAGAATTCGACTAAAACGATACTTTTTTATTTTAACTTTTTTTTAGGTCTTTTATGAAGAAATATTTGATAATTCTACTGTTATTACTGCCAGCAGTCTGCGCCCAGGTAATCATAGCAAACAGCGCAGACTGGAAGACAACATACAGCACAGGAGTAATGGCAGGATTGCAAGGAAAACAATTTCACTTTATAGTCAGCCCAAAACACTCAGAAGTATTACTGCTAGAACTGCCGAAAGGAACAGAAATAACAGTATACGAATCAGACACAATACCCTATGTCAAAAAATACGCAAACAGGCTAAACAACAATGAACGCAAAGCAGAAACGGCAATAATAAAAGAAAAAAATTCAAACCTAGAAATAGCAATAAAGAACGGCTTCAAAAAATACATAATAGTAGACCCAGTATACGGCTATAATGCAATATCCGCGCTACCCTTCGCTTTAACAAACAAATACTACGTATTATTCGCAGACCAGACAAACATAAACGACGTTTACAACTTCTTAAAGATGGTAAATCCGGAACACATCATCTTGTTTGGAGACGTGCATGAAAAAGTAAAAAGCACACTACTGCCATTCAACCCCGAAATAATACACAAAGGAAGCAGATTCAAAAACAACATAGAAATGGCAGAAAAATACAGAATAACAAACAACCCTAAACAAGCGCTTCTCACAAGCGGAAGACTGCTTGAACAAGAATTCTTCCAAACAGCAGTCTCACAACCAATAATATTCCTTTCAGAAAGAACACCAGACTATGTAGAGAACTACATAAAAACAGCAAACTACCAAGTACTCGTCCTAATAGACAACGAATTAATGAGCTCTGCAACAGCAATCAAACAAACAAACAACATACCATTATTCGTCAAATTCGCAAAAGGAATAGCAGGAGAAGGAGGAATAATGGCAGACGTCAAAGGACTGGACACAATGCCAGTACCAAGCATAGACCTCCTATTAAAACTGCAAAACATAATCTATAATGCCGACACGCGGGAAATCCTATCAATAATACAAAACGAAAAGAAATCCAGAACATACCTGACAACTTCAATCATAATAAAATCAGACGGAAAACCAGTCATAACAGTCGGCGATGATACAACACAAAAACTTGAAGACACAGAAACAAAAATGTTCACATATCCCACAGATCTCACAAGATATCTGGGAACAAACCTCACAGCAGAAATACTCACAATATACGGAGCAACAGAAGACGAATTCGAGAAACAAATATCAGAGAAAAGAGAAATACAAATCCTGACAGAAGCAGACCTCTGCGACATCGAGATTAAATCAGCAGAATACGACGAGAACACTCAAAGATTCTCAATACAACTAAACGCAGACAACTGCTATGCAATAGCAAACATCAAAGACATAATGATAAATAATGAAAGAACAAGCATACATGGTGAAATAGAACTAATAAAAGGAACAAAAACAATAACAATCAAACAACCACTGACAAAAATAGACATGGCCGATAACCCAGAGATAACAGTCGAGGCAAGGCACGGCTCAAAACCAGACCTGCTGATACAAAAAACAACACAACAATTCCCGCTCAAGTTTAAAGAAAAACAAACATCAACAACAGCAATATTAATAGGCGCAATAGCAATACTCACTCTGATAATAATCGCACTACTATGGACGCGACCAAAAAAGCGGCGTTAATAATTGTAATAATATTCTTGACAATCATAACGGTAGATGCCGCACCTCCAGGAAGCGTGATAGCAGAGGGAGGAAACGTAACACCATTATCATTATCAGTAAAAACCCTCACGCAAAGATGGCAGGGGCTGCCGGGAAAAATAATCATAACAACGCCATTCGCCCCTCCAAACGTCACAGCATACGGAGGAAACGTAACAGAAACAGACATCAATCTCACTGCGCCCTGCCCAAACCCAACAATAACCGGATACATAATATTCAGCAACTCATCATCGCCACCAATCGGACTAGTGGCAGGAAACCTTGCACAACTCGATAATTTCGTTCTCGGCACAAACGATAGCGCAACAAAAACATTCACACTAACGTCAACATTCACAATAAACGCAGTAACAATAGCAAATGTACCTACAACATACACGTACGTCAACCAAGCGCCGCAGCAATCAAAATTCAGAGAAGGATACTTCAATGATGGTTCTGGAAACATAGTATTCGCAGTAGAAGTATACCAGCCATCAACAGGGTACAACTCAAGCTTTTTCGAGTACCAGGCATTACTGCCAGTAAACAACAAAACAGCAACACTTTACTACCTAAGCACTGACTTAAACATCGTCTGCCCAGGACCTGGCGGGCCAGGAGGAGGCGGAGGAGCAACACGAGGATGCATGCAACTCTGGCGATGCACACCCTTCGGACCATGCATAGACGGACTACAATACCGAAACTGCACAAACCACTGCGGAAATTACACAGGACCACCATTAACAAGAATATGCGCAAGAGAAGAAGCACCAACAGAAATTACAGAAAAAGAGCTAATACAGGAAAAACACAAAGAAAAAGAGCTAAACATAACAATACAAAGAATACAAACATATCTCGGAGAACAATTCATAGTAAATGCACTCGTAACCAATCTTAATCCGACCTCCATAGAAGACTTAACACTGCAGATAAAAACACAACAATACTACCAACAATTAATGCCACTTCACAAAAACCCATTTTATCCAGAAATGTTCAAACTAACACCATTTGACAAGCTAAATATCGAGACAACAATAACTCAAAAACAGGAAATAATAAGGATAAATCCTGAAGAAACACTCACTGTACCGATAACCGCAACAGCGCCGATAATCAAACCAACAACAATAACTGGATTTTTGGAAGCATACACCTACGGCATGCCAAAAGGAATAACACAAGCAGTAATAGACATTGAAGCAAGACCATTCAAAGTATTTTCAACAAAAACAAACAGCAAAACAGACTTAATAATCGTCATAGACAACAGAAACCAGCCAGAACAAAAAGTAAATGTAGAGATTGACTACAATAAAGGACGCAGAACGAAATTCATGGAATTATATACACTAGAACTCCCTGAAAACGAAGTGGCAATGTACGGATACACTTATATCACACCATTTGATTATGACCACATAATAGGACGATACAAATCATACAAAATCGAGGTGAGATAATGTACGTATTTTGGATAGACATGCCGGCAACACTAGTGTTTGCAGGAATATTCTTGCTGCAGCTGATAATGATGATATTGCTATATAAAATCTCCAAGGTGAGAAAATGATAATCTGGGGAATAAACATACCACTGCCAGAAATAATAATAATCCTGCAACTGATAACAATAATCTGGCTGTACAAAATTCTGAAAAGAAAATAGTGCCGCGGACGGGATTACTCGCGGAAGCAAAGCTTTCGCGAGTTCCCGGAAATTCGGAGTATCAAAATATCATTTTTGCGAATTTCCGCGATGAACCCGTGGTTCAAATCCCCTGCACAGAAAAAGCAACTCGCAAAGAAAATAAATAGTGCCGCGGACGGGATTTGAACCCGTGTCTCAGCCTTGCTTTGAACCGACACACGTCGGCGACCACGAAAGGGCCGAATACTTGACCGGACTATACTACCGCGGCGTAAGATTTCGAGAAGTCTGAGCGTTTAAAAAGGTATCGCTACTTTCTTTTCACAGCAAAATAATAGATAACAGCGCCCAACACCTGCAAAAACACAAGCACAATAATCCACGCAATACGCTCACTGTCAGAAAAACCTTTTCTTTTGGCGCAATCAATAATCATCCAAATCCAGAAAATAAAAGTGAAGATTATAGCTGAAACTACAAGAAGCATCATCAATGCCATAAGAACAAATACCCAGATACCTGAACTATCCTGCATAACTGCTTGAAATAACATGATAAACAAAAAGAATAACTCATTAATAAAACCTTCTGATGCAAACATTTAAAAACCACCTATATTCTGCAGCATATATGAGGCTTAATAAAGCAGGATTTGACAGTGTAAAACACACTGGAAGTTAGATTATTTCTAGACCAAACTATTTGCCTCAGGTGATAACATGACATATGTAAAAGATTTCAAATGGAAGAAAGGACTCAACGTCAAAGATTTGGTTAGCAACTACCACAACCTCGGCTTCCAAAGCGTAGAACTGGCAAAGTCAGCAGAAACAATAGTCAAAATGAAAAAAGCCTCTGCAAAAATATTCATGACCTTCACAGCAAACATGGTCACATCAGGATTAAGAGGATTCTTCGCACAACTAATCAAACTCAAAATACCAGACGTAATAGTCACGACAGCAGGAAGCATCGAAGAAGACATAATGAAAGCAATCGGAGAGAAATTTGTCATAGGAGACTTCCACTCAGACGACGTAGCATTATACGAAGAAGGAACGAACAGGGTAGGAAATTTGTTCATAACAAACGAAAGCTACTGCAAATTCGAAGACGTAATGAAACCATTGCTGGACAAAATATACCAAAAACAAAAAAGACTGTCAGAATCAGAATTGCTGAAAGAACTAGGTCTGCAGTTAAATGATGAAAATTCAATACTCTACCAAGCAGCAAAAAACAACGTTCCAGTATTCTGCCCAGGAATAACAGACGGAGCAATAGGATTCCATTTGTTCATGTACCAGCAAAAACACGATGACTTCATAATAGACGTAGTAAAAGACTTCAAGAACATAATGTTCAGCACATCACAAGACGACACCAAAGGACTAATTTGCCTGGGAGGAGGAATAGCAAAACATTACGCAATACTAGCGTGTTTGCTGAATGGCGGATTAGATTACGCAGTCTACATGACAACAGCACACGCAGCATCAGGAAGCCTAAGCGGAGCAACAACAAACGAAGCAAAAAGCTGGGGAAAAATCAAAGACGACTCAGATGCAGTCACAGTAATAGGAGATGTATCCATAACATTCCCACTAGCAATGACAAGCGCACTAGAACAACTAACAGAAGAGGGACTCATAAATGGAAGCTAAATTCATACTCAGCAAGAAAAAACTGCTCGAACAATACAACACACTCAAAAAATTGTGCGATATTGTCTGCTATAGCGCAAAAACCAATTATGAAGCAGCAGAACAACTCGAAAAACTAACAGACTCACAGTTCAGCATACATTCTATAGAAGGACTTGAAAAAATAAAAAACAAGAAAAAATGCTGGTTCTTCGCACAAGGATGGAGCAAAGAGGAAATCAACAAAATATTCGAAACAGGAATAGAAAATTTCGTTGTAGACAACGAAAACGACCTGAAAATACTGCTCGAATGCAACAAAAAAATAAACTTGCTGCTAAGAATGAGATTAAAAGAACACACAATCCACACAGGCAAATACTTCGTCTACGGAATGTACTCAGAACAAATAAACAAATGGATACCAGAACTGAGAAAAAACAAGAACATCGGAAAACTCGGAATACACTTCCACAGAAAATCACAAAACATCAGCGAATGGTCATTACAATACGAACTCCAGGAATTATTGACCGAAGAAACACTGAAAAACGTAGATTACATCAACATAGGAGGAGGAATACCAGTCAAATACAAAAACTTCAAAGCAGACGTTCTCGAGCACATATTTGAAGAAATAACAAAACTAAGAAACTGGCTAAAAGAAAATAACATACAATTAATCATAGAACCAGGAAGATTCATAGCAGCACCCTGCATAAAACTCGAAACAACAATCACAAACGTATACAACAGCAACATAATAATAAACTGCTCAGTCTACAATTCAGCAATGGACACATTCGTAGCACACAACAAACTCGAAATTGAAGGAGAATTAGAAGAAGGACAAGCATACACGATAAAAGGACTAACACCCTGCTCTATGGACATATTCAGATACAGAGTATTTTTAAAAAATCCAAAAGTCGGGGACAAAATAATATTCCTGAATGCAGGAGCATACAATTTCACAACAGACTTCTGCAACCTAAAAAAACTAAAAACAGAGGCAATAGAATGAACTTCATGAACCTGCCGGAAAAACACGCAGGAAAAGAATCAATGTTCTATATTTTTCCAATAGAGTACGAGAACAACCCGACATACGGAGATGGAGCGGCAAAAGGAAGCAAAGAAATCATCAAAGCCTCAGCATACCTCGAATACTACGACGAACAATTCGACATAGAGCCATACGAAAAAGGAATACACCTGCTCAAACCATTAAAAATAAACAAACCAGAAGAATTAAACAAAATAACAGAAACAATCGCAGGAATAAACAAGTTCATCATCGCCTTAGGAGGAGACCATGCGATAACACCAGCAATAACAAAAGAAAAACAGTGCTCAGCAATAATCCTAGACGCCCACGCAGACTTCAGATACTCATGGAACAACTCAACACAAAACCACGCATGCACATCAAGAATCCTAGCGCAAAAGCACGAAATAGGAATAATAGGACTAAGAAGCATGGACATCGACGAAACGAAAGAAATGCAGAAGAACGAAAACGTCACAGTAATCAAAGCATACGAATATGAAGAAAAAAAATTGAAAAACATGCTCGACAAACTCGACAAAAACGTTTACATTTCAATCGACGCAGACGTCTTTGACTGCTCATTCATCAGAAACACAGGAACACCAGAACCAGGAGGATTAAGCTGGGACAGAGTCGTAGAAATCCTCAAAACAATATTTGAAAACAAAAACGTGATTGGAGCAGACATAGTAGAATTCGCTCCAAAACAAAACTTTGAAGCAGAAGCATTTGCTCTCGCAAAACTCTGCCACAAAATAATGGCACTAAAAATAAAATACAATCCGACGAACGAGCGCGACTGAAGGGACCATCAAAAACACATCAACGTTTTTGAAGTGCTCGAAAAACCCTGTTTTCCGACATTCAGAGCGCATCGCGAGGAGCGTCTATGCCGCACGGCCTGATATGCAAAAGGAAAAAAACATAGAAATCTTTATAAGCAGCGATAAAAAAATCAGGTTTAATGAAGAGAAGCTCCAGACGATGGAAGAAGAAAAGACAGATGCGATGGAAATGGCAGAGAAAACGCATCAAGAAAGAGAAGCGCAAGCGTGCAGCACGAGCAGAAGGTTAATAATTAATCTGCCTTTTTCTTAATATTATTTATAAAAAAAACAATAATGCAGGCAGTATTAAATGCCACGAAGAAGAATAGACTCTGGCAACACCAATGGCTCGAGTTACTCTTCTTTACTGCGAGCAGATGCTTCTGTCTGCACAACAATTTTTTTAAACCTATCCAAGCTATCCTGAATGGCGTTAATCTTCATCTTTAATTCAGGACTTTGCTCAATAAAAGCCTCCTTTACACCGCCAGTGCCTCCCACGGCCTGCCACTCTGCCATTGATTGAGTCAAGACCACTAAATTACTAACTGCTGTCTGCACGGCACTTGCAGCCATATGAAGACCCAATAAATTTCCCATTATATTTCCTGACACCATTTTTTCACCTCATTAGTTTTAATACTTCAGAAAGAACTTAATATAAAAAGATTATTGTGATTACTAAGCCATTTTAGGCAGGGCATCCCCAGATAGGCCACGACAATCCACATTAAAACAGTATACCTTTTTCTATATTTCTCGACGGCAGAATAGAAAGCTTTAAATACACCCTCTCGGATTTTCAAGAAATCATCTCCAAGCTGGTACATCCTCCAGCAACTTCTAACGTCCTCGGGAAAACTGAGGGAGCGAAACAAGCTCACAGAGTGAGTGCTCAACGCTACGTTGAGCATGAGGAAGTACCTGAATATCTGTCAATTCTATAACGTGTGAAATATATGATAGTTACATACCTGCGACCATAAGTGGTTGTAAATTTAAATTTGGGAAACGCGAAGGCTCCCGATTTGTATCGGGTTCTTTCGTTTGCCATGAACCAACTGCTCGATACCTGTTTATCCTGCAGGAGGTTGCTGCTATCAGAATCCGACTAAAGCATGCAAGTGATTGTCGCAAGACAACGCAGAAGGCTCAGTAACACGTCGATAACGTTCCGTGAAGTCCGGGATAACCTCGGGAAACTGAGAATAATACCGGGTAGGGAACAATGTGTGAAATCCTATTGTTCCAGAAAGCTCCGGCGCTTCACGATCGGTCGGCGGCCTATCAGGTAGTTGGTGAGGTAATGGCTCACCAAGCCTAAGACGGGTAGGGGCCATGAGAGTGGTTGCCCCGAGAAGGACACTGAGATACTGGTCCTAGCCCTAAGGGGTGCAGCAGCTGCGAAAACTTCGCAATGCGCGGAAGCGTGACGAGGGGATTCTGAGTGCTTACGGTTTATCCGTAGGCTTTTCGCCAGGGCAAAAACCTGGCGGAATAAGTGGTGGGCAAGACTGGTGCCAGCCGCCGCGGTAACCCCAGCGCCACAAGTGGGAACCACGCTTATTGGGTTTAAAGCATTCGTAGCCGGTTCGGCAAATGCCCTGTGAAATCGTTTCGCTCAACGAAACGACGTGCAGGGTAGACTACCGAACTAGGGACCAGGGGAAGGAGACGGTATTCCTGAGGGAGCGGTAAAATGTGATAATCTCAGGAGGACCACCGATGGCGAAGGCAGTCTCCTAAAATGGATCCGACGGTGAGGAATGAAAGCTAGGGGAGCGATCCGGATTAGATATCGAAAACCTCGCGAAATCGGTTTTCGGAAATTAGTCTCGCAAGATCGTAAAAACTACAATGCGAGATGAATACTGAAAACTTAATCGAGGTTACTCGACTAATTACCCGAGTAGTCCTAGCCGTAAACGCTGCATGCCAGATGTTACACAATCTTCGAGATTGTGTAGTGTCGTAACGAAGGTGTTAAGCATGCCACCTGGGAAGTACGGTCGCAAGGCTGAAACTTAAAGGAATTGGCGGGGGAGCACCACAAGGGGTGCGGCGTGCGGTTTAATCGAATTCAACGCCGAGAATCTCACCAGAGGCGCCGGCAGAATGAAGCTCAGTCCAAAGGGCTTAGCCGACGAGCCGAGAGGTGGTGCATGGCCGTCGTCAGCTCGTGTCGTGAGATGTCCTGCTAAGTCAGGCAACGAGCGAGACCTGTATCCACCGTTGCTAACGCGTCCGCAAGGATGAGCGAGCACACTGTGGAGACTGCCTTCGAAAGGAGGAGGAAGGTGCAGGCTACGGTAGGTCTGTACGCCCCGAATCTTCTGGGCTACACGCGCGCAACAATGGTCGTGACAATGGGATGCAACACCGAAAGGTGAAGCCAAGCCTCGAAACACGACCCTAGTATGAATTGAGGGCTGCAACTCGCCCTCATGACATCGGAATCCCTAGTAATCAGAGTTTAGCATGCTCCGGTGAATATGTCCCTGCTCCTTGCACACACCGCCCGTCAAGCCAACCGAGCAGGTTTCAGGTGAGCTTCGTTGCGTAAACGTCGCGAACCTGAGATCAGTGAGGTGGGCTAAGTCGTCACAAGGTATCTGTAGGGGAACCTGCGGATGGATCACCTCCTATATTATTTTTATTTGACAGAATTCAGGCACTTCCTCTTCATATTTACAAACGTAATCACGAAATGCTGCCAGTGCTTCGCACTAGCCGTATCACACACAAAAGGGCGCGTAGCTCAGACCGGTAGAGCACCCGCTTTGCAAGCTGAGCTCAAGGCTCTCCAAAAGAGCGGGGGGCCTCGGGTTCAAATCCCGACGCGTCCAGTTCACATTCATCAATAATTCAGATGAAATCCAGCGTCATCGCAAGATTTCGGTGGAAAGGCTTAGACATCATTGATCACATCAATCATGTTAATGAGGCCGTTCATAGTCAAACTCTGGTCTTAACACACAAAAGGGCAAATAGGCCTAGTGTGAAAGAAAAAACTCTATGAGGTGGAAGACTTGGCTTGAGGCGCCGATGAAGGACGCGGCTAACTGCGAAATGCCCCGGCGATTCGTATGCAGGATTTGAACCGGGGATATCCGAATCGGACTTCCGCTTGAAACCGAAAGGTTAGGGAACCCAGGGAATTGAAACGTCTTATTACCTGGAGGAAAAGAAATCAAATGAGATGCGGTTAGTAACAGCGAGTGAACACCGCAAACGGCAAACCGAATCAGGCAATGAAAGTTGTCTGAGATGTGGGGTTACGGACCTCCTTTTAAGCCTCGCTTGGAAACGCAAAGTGCACTGGAACGTGCCGCGGAACAGGGTGAAAGCCCCGTAGCGATAACTAAGCAAGCTGTGGAGGTATCCTGAGTACTGCTCCCCGGAAACGGAGCAGGAAGTTGGGAGGTACTAACTTCCAACCGTAAATACGTCTCAAGACCGATAGCGCACAAGTACCGTGAGGGAAAGTTGAAAAGAACCCTTGACAGGGAGTTAAAAGATCCTGAAACCTCATAGATATAGAACGGCACGGACCTTCGGGTTTGTGTCGTACGTTTGGAATAACGTGCCAGGGAGTGCATTTGAGTGGCAAGGTTAACTCGACAAGAGGAAGCCAAAGCGAAAGCAACAAGCTCGCAAGCAATGAGGAGCGCGGTGTGAAAGCGCCGGGAGTCACTCGAATGCGACCCGAAACCAATCGATCTAATCCAGGGCATGGCGAAGCGGGGGTAAAACCTTGTGGAAGCCAGAAGAAGTTCTGCGTATAAACGTTTTCGTGACTTTGGATTAGGGGTGAAAAGCCAATCGAGATTGGTGATAGCTGGTTCCTATCAAAGTAGGCGTAAGTCTAGCCTCGAGCGAGACGGCCGGGTCTGTAGAGCGACGGATTGGGGATTAAGGCAGGGAAACTTGTCGGTCCCTTGTCCAACTCCGAAGGACTCGGCGTTGTAGACCTCGGGAGACGGGGTGTATTGCGTAAGGTGTACATCCGAAAGGGGAACAACCCTGACTACGGTTAAGGTCCCAAAGTAATGATTAAGTGTGAACGGGCAAAAGGTATCTGCGCCCAGAGACAGCGGGGAGGTAGGCTCAGAAGCAGCCACCCTTTAAAAAGTGCGTAACAGCTTACCCGTCAAGAGCGCGGGTCCTTAAAATGGACGGGGCTAAATCATTCACCGATACCGTAGACGACCCAAAAGGTCGTGATAGGTAGGCGTCCGGCTTGGACAGAACATCGTTCGAGAGAATGATGGGACCGAGCTGGAATGAAAATCCTGGCGACAGTAGGATCTTAGACATGTGAGAATCATGTCCACTGAAAGGGCAAGGGTTCCTTGGCAATGTCGATCAGCCAAGGGTCAGTCAGTCCTAACTGAACACCTAATTGGTGTCTGTGAGGAAAGGGCATCCGGTTAATATTCCGGAACTATTCAAGTATGCGTGGCAACACAAGCCATGCTTCAGACAGTTCCGGCTAGGCGGGCGTAAACAATCGTTTACGCTAATCAGCATACATCCAGGGAGTATCGTTACGATGGGAACTGGACGAAAGCTGAGAATGGTTTCTCTATGAGGAATCCCGTCAATGCCAGGACTCCTTGAAAATGGAGCGTGGAAAAATCTTGAATAACTGTACCCAGAACCGGCACTGGTGCCCCTAGGTGAGAAGCCTAAAGTGTGAAGGACTAATCTAGTTGAGGGAACTCGGCATATTGGCCCCGTGACTTCGGTCTAAGGGGTCCCTGCGTCCGTGCTCTACTGAGTGGCGGTCGCAGGGGTCACTAACTAAGGGGACCCGACTGTTTACCAAAAACACAACTGGGTGCTAAGCTGTAAAGCCTTGTACACCCGGTGACGTCTGCCCAGTGACGGTATCCGAATACTCGGTTCAACGGGTCTAAGGACCGTTTAACGGCGGGAGTAACTATAACTCTCTTAAGGTAGCGAAATGCCTTGTCATTTGATTGGTGACGTGCATGAAGGGCGTAACGAGGTCTCCACTGTCCCCAACTGGAAGCCTCCGAACACTTCCTTCTGGTGGGAAGACCAGAGATCTCCAGTGGGAAACGAAGACCCCGTGAAACTTTACTGTAGCTTGTAGCTGTGACACGAGTTGTTCTGTATAGCGTATGTGGGAGCTGTTTGAGGAGCAGATCGTCAGGTCTACTCTGAGGCGACGATGCAACACCACACCTAATAGCTTGTGTCACTTACTTCGAAAGAAGGACACCTACTGGCGGACAGTTCGGCTGGGGTGGCACGCCGATGAAAAAATATCATTGGCGCCCTAAGGTCGGCTCAGTCCGGTCAGAAATCGGACGTGGAGTGCAAGGGCATAAGCCGGCCTGACTGGATCCCTGATAAGAACGGATCCAGATACGAAAGTATGGCCTAGCGAACCCCCGTGTCCTCATTAGTGGGGGCCGGGTATGACCGAAAAGTTACTCCGGGGGTAACAGAGTCGTCGCGCCCAAGAGTTCGCATCGACGGCGCGGATTGCTACATCGACGTCGGCTCTTCCTATCCTGGCCGTGCAGAAGCGGCCAAGGGTGAAGGGGTTCACTTGTTAAAAGGGATCGTTAGCTGGGTTCACAACGCTGTGAGGCAGTTGGTTTGATATCTACT
>JBFYLW010000047.1:0-3913 GCA_041305185.1 Nanobdellota archaeon | reverse complement strand
TGATTGGCAAGGCAATGGCAGAACTGCGTGGCAAGGCTTCTGGTCAGAAGATTGTTGAATTACTCAAGAAGCTCACAGGTTCTTGAGTGTGCTCGGAAATTTGCAGTATTTGATATATTTTGCAAATTTCAGACATTTTGAAGAAGCTGTTTCAATAAAGATAATAAATTCTAAAAACAGCTTCAAGAATTTCTTTCCAATCCATGTTTATATCTCTCTTAGCATATGCATCCACACCTTTAATTTTCCTGAGAAGTTCAGTTCTATAAGCTACCATTATTGAAGGATTAAAACCTTTGGTATAATTCCACGCTTGGCTGGGATGCTGCGTTGCCCAGATGAAATCGCATTGTTTAAGATCTCCGAATCTCTCATCTGGCACACCCCAGGCCAGTTCAGGTTCGTGAAAATCTGCAGTTGTGCTGCCTAAAAGAATCAACTTATCATACCATTTTGGATTAATACCTCTCCATACAAAACGTTCCCAAAAGTCGCCCTTATTTGTTAAAAACCAATCATAACATCTTTGCCACTCTTTATTAATCCAACCTTGTTCTATACAGAACGGAATAACTTCATCAGGTGATAATTCTTTATTAAAAAGCCGATTTCGACTTACTGTACCGCTGCAATTGACTAGCTCTAAAAAACCAAATCCAGAATCCATAGCAGGATAAAATGGGCATTGCACGAAGCTGCCAATACGATATTCATAGATTTCAAGTTGAAAATCATTCTTGCACCAACTCATAAAAATGACAATCATCAAGAAGTATAAATATTTTTATATACTGCATTTTGCTGGAAGAAGTTGTCTAAATCTTCTTAGAAAATTTTTCTATTGTTTCGAAATAGTATGCTTTTGCTGGTCTTTTTACGAGCAGTTTGGATATTATCATTAAAAGAATTCCGAACAGTATTCCTATTGTGTTGAAGATGAAGTCCCATCCTTCGTTTATCCATCCTCCGCCTATTGCATCTATGAGGTCTGTTCCTTCCATTCCTGCTATGCCGTCTCCTGTTCCGAACATGAATGCTCCGTCTCCAAAGCCTAGGCTTAGGTATCCTACGAATTCTGATAGTTCAACTATTGCTCCTACTCCCATTGCTGCTAGAAATACGCTTGCTAGCAGCAAAATATTTTTTTTGGTTAGCCATTTCGCGTCTGCCCATTGTCCGAAGAAGTTGAAGAACAGCAGTGCATATGGCATTGTTCCGAAGAAGTGTGTTATGTGGTCCCATTGTATTGGTAATGGTGATGTGTGATACCATCCAAATATTCCGCAGGCGTGCAATATATGGCCTATCACCAGTAATGTGAATATTGGCGTGTTCATTCTGAATGTTTTGTATGTCCACGCATAAAACAGTGTTAAGCCAAGGAAAATTAGTATGTCTGGTATGAATCCGTATATGCCGTTTACTGCTGCAAGGGCTGTCATTACTGCAAATATGAGAATGCTTATTGCTGTTAGGATTCGTATTTGGTTTTCCATTGTGCCCGTCTATTTTTTACCCGTTCTCGTATATAAAAGTAGCGTAACCTTTATAAAGGCTAAACTAGCTTTTTAAGTATATGCTGCAGTACATATTATGGAGTGTTTCTTTCATTTCATTATGGCTTACTATAGTCTGGCTTAACTTTTTGTATGCCAAGCCTGTTAGGAAGAAGGTTAATGCTTCTTTGAGTGTTGGTATTCCTGTTTTTAGCAAAAATAATGATAAGGACCCGATTAAGACTTTGAAGTCTGTTTTTTCAGCCGGTTATCCTAAGAGGCTTTTGGATGTTATTGTTGTTGATGATGGTAGTGTTGATGGCGTTTTGCATAAGCTTCGCAGGTTTCAGAAATCTCATCCTGAAATGCCGTTTAGATTGTTTCATAAGGTGAATGGTGGTAAGGCTTCTGCTTTGAATCTTGCTTTGCAGCATGCTAAGGGTGAGTTTTTTGCTGTTGTGGATGCTGATAGCAGGATTTCTGAGGGTAGTATTGGTATTTCATTGTCGAATTTCACGAATAAGAAGGTTGGTGCTGTTATCAGTCGTATTCGTGTTGATGAGGCTCGTAGCTTTTTGGAGCGCGTTCAGCGTGTTGAGTACATTATGTCGAGCATGGTTCGTAAGATTATGGCTAATTTTGGTACTTTGTCTATGACTCCAGGTGTTTTGTCTTTGTATCGTACTGCTATTGTGAAAAAAATTGGTGGTTTTACTTCTGACCGGAACAATCTTACAGAGGATTTGGAGATTGCTATGCGTTTGAAGTATCATAATTATGAGATTAAGATGGAGCCTGAAAGTGTTACTTATACTAGTGTTCCTTCTTCAATGTCTGATTTATGGCGTCAGCGTATCAGGTGGACCCGTGGTTATATCTTTAATCATTGGAATTATAGGAAGATGTTTTTCTCTTCAAAGCACGGTCTGTTTGGTGTTTTCCAGTTGCCGATTAATGTTTTGGCTATCCTTTTGTTGATGGCTAACATCAGCATTATTTCTTTTGATTCTTTGAGTCGTTTGTTCGATTTTACTTTCCGTAGTTTGACCATTCCTGATTATTTTTTCAATCAGATTACGAGTTTTCCTACTTTGACCGAGTTTATTCTTGCGCGTAATATTCAGGTTTACCTTCCTGTTCTGATTGCTTTTATTTTGGGTATTTATCTTATTGTTTTTGCTCATAGGTTTTTTAATGAGCGTTTTAGCCATCATGTTGCTCCTCTGGTTTTGTATGTTATTGTTATGCCTTATTTTTCCACTGTTAACTGGATTTCTGCAATCTATCAGGAGTTCACTGGATCCAAGCGTAAGTGGTAGAGGCGTCGGGAGAAGGTGCCTGGCGTTAAGGCCTTTCGGTATAATTGCGAAGCCTACACTGTAATGTACATCGCTGCCCACAGCATGCCTTCATCTGCGTGGTAGAAAAAGGATTTGTATGGTTTGTTTTTATTGTAAACCTCGTATAATGTTCCGTATTTTTCAATTATTCTTGCGTAGTCTTTCTTATACTTTTTTTCCAGTTTTGGTGAATATTTTTTTACTGCTTTCATCCATATGAATCCTAGGAATGGCCAGGTTGTTGTCGTTTCCCAGTTTGGCACGAGTATTTCTTCTGTTATCATTTTTTCTTTGCTTCCGTAAGATAGGGGAAGGGGCGTATCTAATCCTTTTTCTTGTACTGTTTTGAGTGTTTTATTGAATTCTTTTCCTGTGTTGAGCCAGTATGGTAGTGTG
Organism: Nanobdellota archaeon; assembly: GCA_041305185.1. Lineage (GTDB taxonomy): Archaea > Nanobdellota > Nanobdellia > Woesearchaeales > ARS49 > CABMGU01. The sequence continues at coordinate 681 of JBFYLW010000047.1, read as the reverse complement.
TTTGCATCTCCGCTTGGTTGCGTGTTGTTTCTGTCATCGCAATAGTACCCTTTCCAGTAATCTTCTAGTGTTTTGACAAGCTGTTTTTCTGTGTAATCAAATCTGAATCCTAGTTTTTTTGCTTCTCTTGCCAGCAATATGGCCATGCAGTGGTCGTAGCAGCTGCTGTCGCGTATTGCGTAATCTCTCATGCCTGAGAATTGCGTGTTTCTTTTTACTTTGCCGTTTTCAAGCACAATGCGTGAAAACGTATCTATTTCTTTTTGTAGGAAGTTTCTATATTTTTGCGATAATTTTTTGTCTTTTGCAATTAGTAATGCGTGTATGATTAAGGCGACAGAGTCAGGGCTGTACTGGTTTGGAAAGGAGAACGGTATTCCTTCTCTGCTGATGGTTGTTTTTATTCCCGTTTCCACGTATTTTGCTAGCGCATAGTCCAGCGTTTGTCTGACTTCTTTTAGATATCCTAATTTAACAAGGCTTTCTGCGCAATAGCCGAAATCTCTTGCCCAGAATTCTTTGTAATGGTGTGTGCTTGCCTGGAAATATTTGCCGTTCCAGCAGTTTTTAACTATTTGTCTGCAAATCTCTTCAGCTGTTCCTTTGTATTTTGTTGGTCCTTTGATTTTTTGTTTTATTGAGGCTATGAAGTAGCGTATTCCTTGTAGAATGTGTATTGGT
>JBFYLW010000046.1:0-5252 GCA_041305185.1 Nanobdellota archaeon | reverse complement strand
TTATCGTCGTGGGTTGGGTGGGTATCGGGCCTCCGGCTTTACAGCTGAGGAAAGTCTACCCACCATTAAAAGGCGACCTGAGAAGGAATCAGTAATGGTTGGCTCCATCACAGAAACGAACCTTGTTTGAGGAGGATGATGCGTGACTCCTGTGGCAACACGGGCATACGCGCTGACGCTCTCATGCGATTGGATGAAACGGATAGCCCTCGCCGGTGCAAGCACCTTTGCGTGCGCTTAGTAGAATGCCCGAGACGCCTGTCCAGACGGGTAACACCGTCATCGATGTTTATCATCGACGGATAGCAAGGCTTCACAGCCTTGCGTACTTCCAGGAGGCGTACAAAAGGTAGCTTATTCCCCCCAACCCGTTATTTTTACTTAATTTTATATACTAAAACCAAATTTCCAACGAATATGGCGAAAGATAATACTCGTATGCCGATGTCAACTGCTGGTATTACGACTTATTTTGAGGATTATAAGAGTAAGATTGAGATTAAGCCTGGTCACATCATTATTCTCTCTGTTATTATCATACTGGTTATTGTTGCCCTGCACATGTGGGGTTCTGCGTTCTTGGGGCTATGAAACTGAATCCTCGTGATATGGCTAAGGCGATGCAGCGTTTTGGTATTCAGCAGCAGGAAGTTGAGGCTCATGAAGTTATTATTCGTTGTCCTGGTAAGGATATTATAATTGAAAAGCCTCAGGTTGCTAAGGTTAACCTGATGGGTCAGGAGACTTGGCAGATTATTGGTAATGCAATAGAAAAATCTTGTTCTTCTGAGCCTGAAATTAAGGAGGAGGATATTCAGACTGTTATGCAGCAGGCTGGTGTTTCTAAGGAAAAGGCTTTGGAAGCTATTAAAGAGGCTAAGGGTGATCTTGCCCAGGCAATCTTGAATTTGCAATCCTGAAGTAATAACTTGTATTCTGCAGTATATGCTTTCAGCACTGGATTTATATATCTGGAGGTCTTTACGTCTTAATTGCGCGCAGTAAATGGCCGTAGTGAGGAAGGCACGGTTGAGGTTCATTTCTGCCGTTTTGTTGTATGGATGCAGAAGAGTCATTGCAGTTGGCAATGCAGGAATTGCATAGAGCAGATCACAGTATTGCTGTTAGTTTGAAGTATACTCGCACAGTTGATGTGATTAAGAGTATTATTGAGCGTTTGATTAATACCATTAGTTTTTCTTTGGACGGGCTTGTTGATTATGCCAAGACTCAAAATAAGATTTCTGAGGCTTCTTCTTTGCCTAAAGTGAAGGTTGATCAGGTTAAGATGTTGTACTCGAATGATCGTATTGTTACTGATTTTTGTGATTTCTTTTTGACTCTTCGCAAGATTGACAAGGCGAAGTTTGGCAGGGCTCAGGAGTATAGGCGTCATGTTACTATGACTGCTTTTATGGATCATGAGACTGTTGAGATTACGATTGATATTGTTTCTGATTATTATGAGAAGACCAAAGAATTTTTAAATTATGCGTCCAGGCTGGTTCACGGTGAAGGTCAAAATTCATAGATGAATAATATTTTTCTGGTGTCTGGAAATGCAGGTCAGGGCAAGACGACAATAGCTAAGAATCTGGCTTTTGCTTTGAAACATTTTGGTTTTGACGTGCTGTTGGTTGATGCTGACGTGAAAACGCCTAAATTGTGTCATCATGTTGGTTTGCCTTTGATTGATCGTTCTATTCAGGATGTCCTGCTTGGTGTTCGCAGGATTGAGGATGCGGTTTATCATAGTCGTTCTGGTCTTAAATTGTTGTTGAGCAGTTTGAGTCTTGTTGATGTTCCTCATCCTTCTGTTTTGTTGCCTAAGCTTCAAAAGCTTGCTGATATTGTTATTATTGATGTTCCTACTCATGATAAGCGATGGTATGAGACTGGGCATGATATGTTGCTTGTGACTCAGCCTGATTTTCCGAGTTGTCTTGATTTGCAGAAACTGTTCAGGTTTGGTAAGGTTCGTGGTATTATTGTGAATCGTTTGCATGATGATGGCATTGATCTTTCTCCTGGTAATGTTGAACAGCTTCTCAGCAGGACGGTTCTTGGTGTTGTTCCTGAGGAGCCGATGATGAGGGAGGCTTTGCGTCATGGTTATTCAATTGTTGAATTCCATCCTGAACTTAAGGTGAGTATTGTTTTGAAGCAGATTGCCGCAAGGCTTATGAACTTGGAGTATCAATCTCCTCTTGAGGAGGCTTCTTTGCTTGTGAAGCTTGGTTTGAGATGAAGCACGAACATAAGGAGTGGGATTCTGAACTTGCGGTTAAGACTGAGAGGATTCTTGAGGCTGGTGAGCTTCAAAAGTCTGGTTGGGTCCAGAGTGTTGATTCTGCTTTGTATTGGATTCTTCTTTTCATTGCTATTCTTGCTAATTTCATTATTTCTGTTGTTCTTGTTCCTTTTCTTTTGATTTTGAAGGGTTGGTCTTTGTATTTTTCTTTATTGTTCATTGGTTTGAGTTTTGGTTGGCTGTTTAGTTTTATTTTGCACAGCCTTGAGAAGATTCAGAAGGAGCAGCACATTATTGCTTCTGTTTTTATTCCCTGTCTTGCTTTGATTAATGTCGGCATTTTTGCTGTGCTTTCTAACAAGCTTATATTTTTGCTTAAACTGTCAACTCCTCCTCATAATCCTTTTTTTGTTGGTGCATTTTACGTGTTTGGCTATGTTTTGCCTAACGCTATTTCTCATTTGAAAAAGAAAAAAGCGTAAAAAAATTCAGGGCGACCGCCGGGAGTTGAACCCGGTCTACAAGAGTCACAGTCTTGTATGCTACCGTTACACCACGGCCGCCATAAGGTGGGTGCAATATTCGTAACTTATAAATCTAACTCTGACCACAATCTTTATAAACCACCCTCTTTCCCAGCATATTATCGCCCGAGTTCCGTAGATTGGAGCGATTTTAGGGTGGAATGATTGCTTCATTCTACCAAGTAAAAACATGGCAGATTTCAAACACCTCGTTCGTATCGCGAACACAGACTTGGATGGTAAGAAAGCGATAGTTATTGCTTTGAAAGATATCCGTGGTATTGGCATTCCTCTGGGTAATGCTGTCTGTCAGATTGCTAAGATTAATGGTATGGAAAAGACAGGTAATCTTTCTGACGCTGATATTAAGAGATTGGACGAGCTTGTTAGGACGCTTGACAAGCAGGACTTGCCTTCTTGGATGTTTAATAGAAGGCGTGATCTTGAGACTGGTCAAAATAGGCATGTTATTACTAATGATTTAATTTTTAACAAGGATAATGATATTAAATTGATGAGGCGTATTAAGTGCTATAAGGGTGTTCGTCATTCTTTCAATGCGCCTGTGCGTGGTCAGCGTACGCGTAGTAATTTCCGTGCTAACAAAGGTAAGGTTATGGGCGTCAAGAGCGCTGGAAAGAAGGGCGGTCCTTCGGGTGGCTAAATGGGAGATCCAAGAAGGTTCAAGAATAAGTATTCTCGTCCTGCTCATCCTTGGCAGCTTGCTCGTATTGAGGAAGAGCATGTTGTTGTTCGTGAATATGGTTTTAGGGCAAAGCGTGAATTATGGAAGGTTGAAAGCAAGTTGAAATCTTTTGCTTCTCAGGCCAAGCGTTTAACTGCTTTGAGAACAACGCAGGCAAAGCTTGAAACTAAGCAGTTGCTTGATCGTTTGAATCGTTTGGGTTTGTTGCCGGTTTCTGCAACTCTTGATGATGTTCTTGGTTTGACTCTTAAAAACCTGCTTGATCGTCGTTTGCAGACTCTTGTTTTCAAGAAGGGTCTTGCGAGAACTCCTTTGCAGGCTCGCCAGTTTATTGTTCATGAGCATGTTCTTGTTGGCAAAAAGCAGGTTTGTTCTCCTAACTATCTTGTTCCTGTTGCTGATGAGGCTCAGATTTCAATTATTGCTACGAGTACTCTGGCAAATCCTGAGCATCCTGAGCGTGCTTTCAAGCCTAAACCGGTTGCATCTTTGGCAAAAGAATCTGTTAAGGATGTGAGAGGGGACAGGAAGGGGGATAGGCGTGATAAGAAGTTTATGAGAAGGCCTAGATTTGAGAAGAAAGCTCCTGAAAAAAAGCCTGAGGGTGAGAAGAAATGAGTGATCTTCGTTGGGGTGTTGCGCATATTTATGCTTCTTATAATGATACTATTATTCACATTACCGATATTACTGGTACTGAAACACTTGCGATGGCAAGTGGCGGTATGATGGTTAAGGCTGATCGTTTGGAAAGTTCTCCTACTGCTGCTATGATGGCTGCCAAGCGTGCTGCTGAGACTGCTATGGAGAAGGGTGTTGATGGTGTTCACGTTAAGGTCAAGGCTCCTGGCGGTCAGAATGGTCCTCATTCTCCTGGTCCTGGTGCTCAGGCTGCTATTCGTGCTTTGAGCAGGATGGGTTTGAAGATTGGCATTATTGAGGATGTTACGCCGGTTCCGCATGGCGGTTGCCGTAAGAAGGGCGGTAAGCGAGGAAGACGAGTATGATTGAATTGTTGAAGAAGGATAAGAAGTCTGGTCGTGTTACTTTTATTTTGAAGAATTCAACTCCTGCTTTTGTGAACGCTTTGCGTCGTGCTATGATGGAATCTGTTCCTGTTATGTCTATTGAGGATGTCGAGTTTGTTCAGAATGATGGTGTTTTGTATGATGAAATGGTTGCTCATCGTCTTGGTCTTGTTCCTTTGACTACTGATTTGAAGGGTTATGATGTTAGGAAGCCTGGCGATGAATTGAGTGCTAAGAATTCCGTAAAGCTTGTTTTGCGTGCAAAAGGTCCTTGTACTGTTTATTCTGAGGATTTGAAGAGTAAGGATCCAAAGATTAAGCCGGTTTTTTCAAAGATTCCTATTACTAAATTGTTGAAAGGGCAGGAGTTGGAGCTTGAAGCGACTGCTGTTTTGGGTGTTGGCAAGGAGCACGTTAAGTTTTCTCCGTGCTTGGCTTGGTATACTTACAAGGCAAAAGTTATTGTTAATAATAATCATGGGGATTTTGAGAAGTTTAGGGAAAAATATCCTCCGCAGGTTTTCAGCAATGGTAAGATTGATGCCAAGCTGATTGAACAGCATAATTTGTTTGAGGCTTGTGAGGGTGTTAATGAGGAGATTGTTAAGGTCGAGCGTGATCCTTCAACATTCATATTTAATATTGAGCCGTGGGGTCAATTGTCCCCATCAGAAATTTTGGCTAGTGCTGCTGACCATTTAACAGGCTTGTTTGATGATTTCATAAGCAAGCTTGAGAAATAA
>JBFYLW010000045.1:0-5537 GCA_041305185.1 Nanobdellota archaeon | reverse complement strand
TCTCTTTATGGGTTTGTCTAAACCGCAGGCGTTTGTCCTGTTTGCCTTGGGGCGGTGTTATGAGGAGTGTGACCGTCGTTTTGCAGATAAGCCTCTTGTTGTGAATATGAATAAGAAGGCTTTTATCGAGCTCGCAAGGGCTGCCAACATGGTTAGCAAGGGTGAGCGCGCGATGTACAAGAATTTGGAAGATCTTGAAGAAAAAAAGCTTATTTCTTATGATGATAAGTCTTTAAGGCTTACAACCCGTGGTGAAAAGCACTTTCAAGATATCCTTAGTAAGGTTGAGCCTTATCTTGCTGTTTCTTTGCTGTTGCGTTCTGAGAATGTTTTGAAGTATACTAAGGTTCAGTCGAAGTTAGCAAAAACTTTATAATTGTAGTGTAGAGGTCAAGAAGTAAAGTTTATAAACTCAGGCACATTCTGATGAGTATGCGACTGAAACTTTTTAAGGGAAAACAACAAGAGCTCATTCTTAGTGCAAAAGGTGAATTATCTTGGAATCAATTATCAAAATTAACGAACACGGGCAGTCATTATCTCTCAACCGAATTAAAAAATGAAACAAGGCTGTTAAGTGAAAAATTATATGCTGAATTATGCAGAATAGCCAAAAAGAGCTTTGATAATTATATTGAGAAGAAATATGATGATAATTGGGGAAGATCGAAAGGAGGAAACAATTCGCCAGGAAGCACATTAAAAATTACCATTCCCAAAAAAGATGAAAGGTTAGCTGAGTTTATCGGAGCAGTTCTTGGTGACGGCAATATTTCCTGTTACAAGGAAGGTAGTAAAATTAGAGTATATCAAGTAAAAATTGCAGGCGATTATAACGCTGATAGAGAATATCACTGCTATTTGAAAAATATCTCAGAAAAACTATTCGGTTTAAAAGTTGGAGAAGTTGTCATACCAAAAAATAATGAACGATTTTTGGTTTTATCAAGCAAAAAGCTTGTTGAATTTCTGATCGGGGAGGGCCTTAAAGCCGGCGACAAGATAAAAAATCAGATAACGATTCCTCCTTGGATATTAAAAGACAGGGATTGTTTAAGAGCTTGCATAAGAGGACTAATTGATACTGATGGCTCCATTTTTCGAATGTCGAAAAGGGATTCTAATTTAATCAGAATAAGCTTCACAAACTACAATAAAACGCTTTTAAATGATGCAAGAAATGCTTTTATTGCCTTAGGGTTTTCACCCACAAGAATAATACAAAATAAGCGCTTTTTCATCTCTAAGCAGAGCGAAATAAGGAAATATTTAAAAGAGGTTGGCTTTTCCAATAAAAAGCATAGAGATAGGTCATATAAATTTTTTCACAGCCCTGTCGTCTAGACCGGATTTATTTCCGGGGACATCGGTCAAATTTTCTATGGAAAAACCTTAGAGAAGACCTGGGATACGGGACTCTGACTCCTGTGACGGCGGTTCGAATCCGCCCGGGGCTATACCCTTCAAACGAAGTTTGTTAAGAAATACTGCATAAAGGATTTGAACCCAGGCAAACCGCAGTTTGCCGCGGTTCTGAATCCGCCCGAGGCTATTTCGTGGGGTTGAAGCAAAGCGAAAACCCCACTTGACTGGTTTCTATCAAATCTTTCTCAAAGATTTGGTTCTGAATCCGCCCGAGGCTATAGAATTATTCTTCGTCTTCTTTGCAGTATCCGCCTGATACTGTTATTCCTTCTTGATATATTTTTACGTTTGAGAAGTTGACTTGTACGTTTTCTTTCAATCTTATTGTTTGGTTGTTTATTTCGAATGTTACGCTTTTGTCATTCCACCAGTCTGTTGGTTTGGCTTTGAAAGTAAGGTTGTTTAATGTGTATAATTCTGTCCTGTCCTGGTCTCCAAATATCTTGCATTGTTTCTTGTCATCTGTTTGTAGGCACAGTGATGTTTTCCACATTGTCTGCACGCATTTTTCGAATTGTCCGCATTGCCCGTGTATGCAGCATTTTGTTTTGTCTATGCATTTTTTTTGTTCTTCGCAGTAAATCATGTTTTCTGCGCATTGGCATTCGTCGTTTTTGAATTCCATTCCGTATGAGCATTCTATTTTTGTGCATTTGTTATTTTCGCATTTTCCTGATGCGCAATCGCTGTCTTTGCAGCAGGCATTTTCAGGTATGCATTTGTTATCGCACAGTTTGCCTTGTATGCATTCGCATTTGCCTTGTTTGCATGTTTGTCCTGTTGTGCAGTTTATTTCCTTGCATAAGTCTGTCTGCACAGGCGTATCATCTGTTTCAAGGACTGGCGGCTGGTATTCTGAGGTCGGCACTGTTTGTATTGCCGTCTCGCAAGCCGCTAAAATAAGAAGTAAAACTAAAAAATATTTGCTCCCCATATTTGATACTACTGCAGAGTCGTATTTATAAATATTGCGCTTACTCTGTGTATATCTTCACTGATCCTGGTTCGTATTTCCAGTCTGGTGGCAGTTTGTTTATTTCTTTGTAATATTTGACCAGTCTTTTGATTTTGCTTTCTGTGAGCAGTAATCCTCGGACTGCAGTCATGTCTTGTTTGTTTTCATTCATGTGTTTTTGGACTATGACTGCTTTTTTCATCAGCGCCATTAAATCTTCTGGGATTTCCGGCAGCTGTTTTTTGTCGCCGAGTATTTGTTGTAATCTTTTGCCCGTGAGCAGTTTGACGTCTGGTATTCCATAGCTGTCTCGGAGTATCATTCCGACTTCGCTTGATGTTTTTCCTTCTTTTGCCAGCTTTCCAATCAGTAATTCTATTTCTTTTGGTTTGTACCTTATCCAGGTTGGTTTTTCCGCTTTGAGCGGTTTATTGCTGTGTGATGTTCCTCTGCCTCTTGAATGCATTTTTGCCATTTTGTATCTCCGTCCAAGAAACTTCTGATCTCCAGCGCAAGTAAGCTTTCAAGAACCGAAGTTCTTGACAAGTGCTCGGAAATTCATTGAATTTACGACACTTTCACCGACTTGCCTCTTGAACAAATAGCATTCCAAGACGGTGCTTTATAAAGTTTTCGACGAACAAGCAGACCTGAAGGGACTTCGGTCTGCATTGTGAAGAGTGTTTAGTTTCAGTTATGATGCGAATATTCAGAATTATCTTAGAATTAAATAAAAAAAAATTAAAGCAGTCCTCTGATGTCATCTATTCTGCTCGCTACGTCTCCGCCTTTCTTCGTCAGCGTCAGCAGTTTCAGTCTTCCCTGTTTGTCAAAATTCACAAGTCCTTCTGTTTCCATTTCCTGCAATATCTTTACGACATGTGAATAAGTGCAGTCGATCGACTTTGCCAGCGAACTTGCATACACCTCGCTTTTTGCATTTCTGAGTTCAACCAGCATCATTGCCGGTTTTTCTCTGAAGAACGTTTTGAATATTTCTTTATTCTTGTTCAAACGACCCACCCCGAATTATTATGTAATGATTGTGATGGAATATATATTTAAATGTTTCGCAGGTTTGCATTTATCGACGATAAAAATCATTCGCATCGTGTATTTTTTCAGTTCTGCTTAAAAATTCTTGCGATAAGCATTTAAACCCTCATTTAAACAGCTTTTTTAATGTTATTTTCTCATGATGAAATCCGGCCGAGCCAGAAAGAATTGGTTGAGACAATTTCTGATGCTTTGAAAAACAAGAAGCACGTTCTTGCTCACGCTCCTACTGGTCTTGGGAAGACTGCTGCTGTTCTTTGTCCTGCTGTTGAATTCGCTTTGCAGAAGGATTTGGTTGTTTTCTTTCTGACTTCCAGGCATACTCAGCACAAGATTGTTCTGGAAACTGCGAAAAAGCTGATGGAAAAAAACAATATTCATTTCGGCGTTGCCAGTTTGATTGGCAAGAAGTGGATGTGTGCTCAGCAGATTGAGAACCTTCCTTCTTCTGATTTCTCTGAATACTGCAAGTTCTTGATTGAGAATCATCAGTGTGATTTTTTTGAGAATGTTCGCGGAAAGGATAATCTTGCTGCTAAAAAGGTTTTTTCTGAGCTGAAAGTGTCTCCGCTTCCTGCTGAATCAGTGATGTCCCGTTGTATTCAGGAGGCTTTGTGCCCTTATGAGATGTCTTTATTGCTTGCAGAGGATGCAAAAGTTATCATTGCTGATTATTATTATCTTTTTAACCCTCATATCAGGAATATTTTGTTTGCGAAGATTAAGAAGAAGCTTGAGCAGGCGATTATCATTGTTGATGAGGCGCATAATCTTCCTTCAAGGTGTCGTGATTTGCTGACTTTCAGGTTGTCTAATAAGGTTTTGCGTTTGGCTGTTCAGGAGGCTAAGAAATCAAATCTTGATGTTATTCCTTCTCTTGTTGAGGTTCAGGATGTTTTGAACAAGCTTAGCGCTGATATTAAGGAGGAGCGGTTGGTGAAGCGTGAGCAGTTTTGGGAGCCGTTGAAGAAGTTCAAGGTGTATGATGAGCTTGTTGCCGAGCTTGAGCTTGCTGCCGAGATGGTCAGGGTGGAGAAGAGGAGTTCTTTTATTGGTAGTGTTGCGAAATTTTTGGATGAATGGAAGTTTTCAGATGATGCTTTTGCGCGTTATGTTGCTAAGGATGATTTGTTGGTTACTTTGAGTAATCGGTGTCTTGATCCTGCAGTTCTTACTAAGGACGTTTTTGATAATTGTTATTCTTCTATTCTTATGTCTGGCACTTTGAGTCCTGCTGGAATGTATGTTGATGTTCTTGGTTTGCAGAATGCTGTTGTGAAGTCTTTTCCCAGTCCTTTTCCTGAGTCTAACAGGTTAACATTAATCGTGCCAAGGACTACCACAAAGTTTACTATGCGTTCTGAGAAGCAATATAAAGAAATCGCTTCTGTTTGTTCAGACATTATTGCCAAGGTTCCTGGTCGTGTTATGGTTTTCTTTCCGAGTTATGGCATTCGTGATTCTGTTGTTGAGTTTTTGGATACTGAAAAACAGGTTTTTCTTGAGAGGAAGATGAACAAGGAGGAAAAGCAGGGTTTGCTTGACAGGTTTGCTTCTTCCAAGGAGGGTGTTTTATTGGGTGTGACTTCGGGATCTTTTGGTGAGGGGGTTGATTTGCCTGGCATCATCAAGGCTGTTATTGTTGTTGGTTTGCCGTTGGACAAGCCTGATTTGGAGACTACTGAGCTTATCGCTTATTACGACAAAAAGTTTGGTAAGGGTTGGGAGTATGGTTATATTTTGCCTGCTATGACGCGTTGTATTCAGAATGCTGGCAGGTGTATTCGTTCTGAGAAGGACAGGGGTGCTTTGATTTTTGTTGATGAAAGGTATGCTTGGCCACGTTACAAGTCCTGTTTCCCTCCTGAATGGAAGATGAAGATTACAAAAGATTACGATGCAGAATTGGCGATGTTTTTTGGTAAATTAGGTTAATATTGTGATTATCGCGCCTGATATTAGGGGTATTAACAGGTTGTCGTCTATTTTCCACCCGAATATTTTTAGGTCCAAACCTTCTATCAGCATTGCTGTTGTTGCGCCTGCTAGTGAAATCCACCATTTGGCAAAGAATTGTGCTGCTATTGTGCCTGTTATTATT
>JBFYLW010000044.1:0-9019 GCA_041305185.1 Nanobdellota archaeon | reverse complement strand
ATATTGTAAGTTCCAACAGGAGCGAAAACAGAAACACGAAGCCAGACAAGCAAGCCCTCAGCAATCAAAGTCTGATTCAAAACATCAATCTCAGAAGAAACAGAAACAGACTCGTTAACGTAATTGCCATAAAGAGTCACAGGAGCAACAGCACCCTGAGGAAGACCTGAAGGAGAAATAACCAAGCCGACATCAAAAGTCTGAGCGCCAGTAGGAGTGCCGGCAAAGAAAAACCTTAACCAGCCAAACATTTTAGAGAAAAAACCACCATCAGCAAGCACAGGCACAGCTAACAAAATAACAAGTAGTAAAAATACAACTAACACTGCCTTTTTTCTCACTATAGTCCCCTCTTTACCCTAAAGACAAAAATGAACAACAAGCATATAAAAATCTTTCTTAAAGCTTCTTCAGAGCAATCTCAATAGTAGACACCCTGACCTGCCTGCCCTCGCGGTTGGTAAATTCCTCAGAATTGACATTAATATCCTTAACCACAATATTATTCACCAAGAAACGCTTAGCAGCAACCTCAGCAACATCAACAGCACGAGAAATAAACTTGCCACGCGCCTTAATAATAACCTCAGAAGCCTGGTTTGTCGTAAACTGCATAACAACACCAGTCACATAGTTCATAAAAGGCTTGTTGCCAATAAAGATACTGTTATCCTCTGACATTCGACACCCTCCCTGAATTATTCTACGCGGACTTTCATCAACCTGGTAACATAACCTGCAACAGAGTTGCGAATCTTCTTGCTGGCATCAGCACCCAAATACTCACTGACAACCTTCTTATTCTCATCAAACAAGATTGTAAAACGGTCTTTATGCTGTTTAATCAACTCAAAAGTGAGCCTTTTAATCATCTTAGTCTTAATACGTCCCATAAGAAAGACTAGATAGGAACGGTTTAAAAATGTTGCGGTGATTTAACCAGCTCAGATAACAGCTTGGCAGCCAGAACAGAAGGGGCGCCAATAACATTCGCAGAAGAATAGTTCTTCAACATACGAAGCCTCTGAACAAAATACAACAGTTCACGCACAGACAAACCACCAGGAAGCTCAAGAATGGACAAAGAAATGCAAACGTGCAAAGAAGGCCAGCCACGAGCAGACTCCATCAAAGCATCACAAACATTAGCAATACCCTCCTGAACAACAGACTGCAAAGAGAAAAACTGCACGTTGCGCGCTTTCAAGAACTCACGTTCACTGCCTGATAAATAATGACCGCCAAGCAACACAACATTATCCGGCTGACGAAGAAGCCCACCATCTGCAGAAAACAAAACAACATTTTTTCCAGACAAATCAACACTGCCAAGCACAAGCTCTGCATCAGAATCAACACGCTCGATAAAAGGAGCAACACCAGACTCAGACAAAGGAAGCACAATGTCAGGACCAAAATACCTCATAATCACATCTCACTAGGAGCCTTAATGCCAAGCAAACGCAAACCATTCTCAAGAAGCTGTCTTGAAGACTCAACCAAAGTCAAACGGGCAACCTGCAAATTCTCATTCTTCTCCTGACAACACTGGCATTTATGATAAAACTCATTAAAAGCACGCCCAAACTCAATCAAGTACTGAGCAAGAATATGAGGCCTGCACTGATTAAGCGCATCCTGAATCTTTTCAGGAAACTTAGTCATAAGCTTAATCACGCGCTGTTCAACAGGATCAGAAAGCAAAGAAACATCACAATCCTTTGAAGGCTTAATCTTCACTTTTTTCAAAATGCTCGCAGCACGAGCATGAGTATACATAAGATAAGGACCAGTATCACCCTCAAAAGAAAGAATACGCTGCAAATCAAACACCACATCCTTGGAACGGTCATTAAACAAGTCACCAAAGAAAATCGCGCCAACAGCAACAGTCCTGGCGACATCCTCCTTGTTCTTCAAATCAGGATTCTTAGCCTCAATAGTTTTTTTCGCCAAAGCAATAGTCTCATCAAGAACGTCCTCCATGAACACAGCCTTGCCCTTCCTCGTAGCCATCTTGCCACCTTCAGGAGAAAGATACAAACCATGAGCAACATGAACAAACTTCTTGTCAAAACCAAGAAGCTTCATCAACTTAAACAACTGCTCAAAATGCAAAGACTGCTCGTGACCAACAACATACAAAATTTCATCAAAATGAAACTCATCCATACGGTCAAGCAAAGTAGCAACATCCCGACTGGCATAAGTGGTTGATTCATCAGACTTGCGAAGCATCATAGGCATCTCGTAACCAGGAATGCGCACAATCAAAGCACCCTGATCAACAACAGCAAGATTCTTCTTCTGGATTAAAGCAATAGCAGCATCTGCTTTTTTAGCATAATAAGCCTCACCATTATAACAATCAAAAACCACGCCAAGCAAATCATAGATTTTCCTGAACTCATCAATACTATAATGCTTGAACTTAGACCACAAACTGGTAGCTTCTGCATCATTTTTTTCCAGCTTGTTAAACCACTCACGCGCGTAAGCCTGAAGCTTCTCATCCTTTTCCAAGTGCTCGTTAAACTTCACGTACAAATCATACAAATGCTTGATAGGACAAGCATGCAATTTCTCAGAATTACCCCAGTTCAAGTAAGCATAAATTAATTTACCAAACTGAGTACCCCAATCACCAAGATAATTCAAACGAATAACTTTGCAACCGGAAAACTCGTGCAACAATGAAAGAGAATGACCAATAACAGTACTGCGCAAGTGACCAAAATGCATAGGCTTGCCAATATTAGGACTGGAAAACTCAACACAAACAATCCTGCCATCTCCAAGATTAGAACTGCCGAACTCATGCTTTTTCACCAATATTTCAGCAAACAAAGCTTTAGCAACCTTCGCAGGATCAAGGAAAAAGTTAACATAAGGACCAGTAGCGGTGATTTTTGACACAATATCAGGCATAGGAATAGTCTTGGCAAGCTCCTCAGCAATCTGAACAGGAGACTTTTTCATTTCTTTGGCTAACGTAAAACAAGGAAAAGCAAAATCGCCCAACGAAGCATCAGGAGGAACAGCTAAAGAAATCTCACCCTTCACCTTAGCTTTCAAAGCATCAACAATCTCTTTTTCAAACATAACATTAATTGTATGCACGCGATTTATAAAAGTTTAGATTAAAAAGATTCATTTCCCGCCTTCAAGACCTTTTATTTCCTTAATAATCATTTCCCTCCGAGATTCAGGAGCATATTTTAATGCCTCCTGAAGGATTTTTTTATCTTTCGTCGCACACCCCCAATTATAAAGCGGAATCCACGAACCAGGTTTCAGCCGCAGCGCTTCCTTATAATCCTGAACTGCCTCTTTTATCATCTTCTTGCCCTTATACCCATTCCCCCGGTTAGTATAACAAACAGAATCAGCAGGGTTCTGCCTTATTGCATAATCATAATCACTTATCGCTTCATCAAATCTACTGACTTCAAGATAAGCCCGGCCCCTGGCGCACCTGGCTTCATAATAATCAGGATAAATTTCTAATGCTCGCGAAAAAAATTCAGCTGCCTCAGCCCACTTTTTTTCCTCATTACCGATGTGCCCAAGATAACACCACCCAACCTCATTACGTGAATCAAGCTCCACTGATCGGGCAAGATTCTGTCTGGACAAGTTTATTTTGCCTTGTTTCCAATAAATAATCCCCAAATTATTGTATGCGCTTGCATATTTTTCATCCAACTCAATTGTTTTTTTGTTATCCACTATGGAATTTTCCAGATCATCTAATTCGAAGTATGAATGTCCCCTGTTATAGTAGTACCTCGCTTTTTTCGGTTCTAATTCAATCGCTCTTGAGAAATCAGTTATTGCAGCCCTATAATCTTTCTTTCGAAAATATGCAAGCCCCCGCCCATTATACAAATATGCATCTTTTCTGGCATTAATAATTGTAGAATATACCTTTATTGCCTCATCATACGACCTCACAGCCATATGAATTTGCGCAAGAAAATTCATCACCCATGGGCTATCTTCATATTCACCTATGATATGTTCCAATGATTTTTTTGCTTCTGGCAAATTCTCATATTTCTTAAGCATCGCATTATTTGAATATGCATCAAATGCAGTAATCCCAAAAATCCAAGCCCTGACAAGATAGGTAGCTGACACGCCTTTTGCAACATTATCATCAATCAGTTCGTTGGATATTCTTATTGCTTCAGGAACATAAGTATCCACTTTATCCAAATCCCTATTTGCATTCATCACAAGTTCCATCGCTTTTGCAAGCTTGCCAAAAGTTGTATTAGGTCCAGCAACATATGCATTCGAGAAATATTCAAGAGCGTTATTATTTTCTCCCTGACCGCCCAGGAAATCCATCTGAATTCCATAACGAATTCCCCCCTCAAACCAGATTTCAGGAGAATAAACTCCAAACTGTGCCTTGTAAACTTCGTTCGCTTTTTGGAAAAACTCATCCGCCTCGTTTTGTTTGTCAAAACTGGCATGATGTTTAGCCAGAATTAAATACGGCCTCCAGTAGCCCTTTGATGAGTCGATCGCCCGGTTTATCAATGCGATAGCCGCACCATAATACCCTTCATCTTTTCTCAAGAATCTCAAACTTTCGAGTATTGCCTGTGATTTTTGCTGCCCTTCAACTTCCTGTTTAGCAACATCTCTTTCTTGTTCTGCCAACTTTTTCTCAAGCCCAGCCTTTTCTTTTTCCTGTTCAGCCAATTTTTTAGCGATTTCTGCAGTCTCCTTTTCTTTTTCAGCAAGACGCTTGTCAAGCGTTGCCCTTTCTTTTTCCTGCTCAGCATTTCTTTTAGCGATTACCGCAGTTTCTTTCTCTTTTTCTGCAAGTTTTCTAGCTAATTCTGACTGCTCTGCCCTGATTTTTTCCGCTTCGGCAATTGATTTAGCTGCCTGTGAACTATTATACGCTGCAATACCTGTAATTCCTGCGATTACGAGTCCGGAAGCTATACCCCCTGCAGCTATCACCCCCATTGTTTTTTGCGCATTGTTCTGGACCCATTTGACCATCAGCTCAAGCCTGCCGTATTCGCAAACACTGACTTTTTTGTTGTTCAAATAATTCAGAAGATCCTGCTTTAATTCTTCAACATTTTGATATCTTTCTTCTTGTTCAAAAGCCATTGCTTTAGCGCAGATTGCAGCAAGCTCTTTATCTTCTGGAGGAATTATTTTCGTTTTTGGATTAAGTTTTTTGGCAAGTAATGGGTACAATCCTTGAGCTTCTATCGGCAGTCGTCCTGTCGCTATTCGGTAAATTATGCACCCCATAGTGTAAATATCAGTTCTTTCATCTATCCTGGAAACGAGCGCATCAGCCTGCTCCGGCGCCATGTATGCCGGCGTTCCTGCAAATTCACCATCTTCTTTTTTTCTCTTTGCAATAATTTTTTTTAGTGCCACCGGCTGGTTTTCTGCTTTGTTTATTTGCGCAATGCCCCAGTCCATCAGGTATGGCTCTCCAAATGCCCCTATCATTATGTTTTCCGGCTTTAAGTCCCGATGTATGATGCCAAGCAAATGCGCATAAGATAACGAATCAAAGATTGGAAGGATTTTTCTTATTATTTCCCTTAACTCATACGGCTCTTCAAGTATTTTTTCAAGGTTTTCGCCCTTTATTTCTTTCATTGACCATCTGCAATTTTTTTCGTCCAAACTGTGGGTCGGAGGTATGTTTGGGTTGACTTCAAGAAGTCCTGTGATTATCGCTTCTTCCAGAAATTTTGTTCTATGTTCTTCTTTTTGCGCGAGTTCTGGCCTGAGCTCCTTCACCACTATGTTTCTTCCGAGCGTTCTTTGCTCGACGCTATAGATTACGCCCATTCCCCCTCTTCCGAGTTCTGTCTTGCGCCTTAATGTTGATTTTTCTTCAAGAATTCTGCCTTGTATTTCTCCCTTGTCTGTTCGTTTTCCTTCTATAGTACTGCCGGCCAGGTCTTCGGATGCTTGTTCAAGGGTTTTGAGGTTGCTGAAGGTGAAATCTGCCATTCCTCCTATCACTTATTTTCAGAACTTTATAAAACTTTCATTTCTAAATAGTGGTAAAATAACAAAATTTTTATATGCTGCTGACCCTTCAATGGCCATGTTGCTAGATTTGATGAAAAAGGGCGCAGTTTATACACTCCTCGGATTAGGAATATTAGTTGCGCCCGCAACATTATCAAACTCCACCAGTTCAGTTTACGCGCAAGAACAAAAACAAGAACCGAAAAAAGAGCAAACACTTGAAGACAAAATCTCGGATGCAATACAGAGACTTGAAACGCTGGAAAAAAAGACACCAAAAGATTATGTGCGGCTGGTTGATCTATACTATAACTTCAGTTTTGACAAGGAAAAAATAATAACAACAATCAACGAAGCAGTTTGCAGTCTGGAAAAAGAACAGTCAGAATACAAATACCTGGAAACAATAAGATTATTCTTGAGTGAAAAAAAAGAAGATGCATTTAAGCTGGCTGAAACATTTTTGAAAGATCTGACCGCCCCTCCGCGCTTGAAAGCTAATTTGTCAATGACGCTATACCCTGGCTCTCCTGAAAAGGCATTAGATTTAGATTCCTCACACATGCCTGCGATTATCGGGTTATTTAAAGATGCATACAAAAAAGAAATCGCAAAATTTGAGGGGGTTGGTTATGCAGCACAATACTCTGAGTTTCCTGAAGAGTGGACTAAACAATTGCAGGAAACGTTGGCAAAAAAATATAAACCAAAATATAACGCGGCAGTTTCAAGCAATGTTGAACAACCTGAAAAATTATTTTATTTGTCTGAACTTCATAGAAGTTATGCTGAATTCCTAAAACAGGCACATCAACGTATAAAAGATAGGCATTATAAGCCAAAATGGAAAAGTATAGACCTCAGTCGCTTTGCTCAATCCGTTGTAGGAAATTTAATGAAAGAAATAAAAGAATGCTATTTGAAAGCAATCACAGCAAATACTTCTTATTATGAAACGTACATCGATTTAGGAGACCATATTACAAATATGTTTTATAAAGATAGTGATAAAAAAAATCTGGAAAGTTACGAATATTATCAAAAAGCTTATGCCCTCATAAAAAACGCATATGACCACCCAAAAACAAAAGATATAGAAAAAAATAAACTAAAATTGAAACTAGGAAAAGTTTGCTATAATAAAGGCAAATGTTTAGAATTATTAATGTGGGGCTTTACTGACGTCTCCCGCAATGTTTCAAGAGAGTATTTCCATGAAGACCAAGCTGAAGAAGCCCTAAAAGAATATACTGAGGCTCTCAGACATTACGAGTCGATAGAAGAAAAAGACAGAACCTCTGAAGAAATGACCAGCATATCCTTAATACGAGGTGGCATAAGTTCTGTCAAATACAGGCAAAGTGAATGGGCAAAGAAACACCCGAAGAAAAAATAAAATACAATAAGATAAATTTTTAAGCAAGCCAGTTCTTCACAGTATATGCTCCCAGCAATACTCGCACTCGTTGCAGTAATCATATTCGTAATCATAATGTCAGTATTATTCCTGAAACCACTAGTGACAGTGCTGGCAAACACAATCATACTCTACTTACTGTTCCTGCGCGTATACACTGAAATAAAAAAATACAAAAGAGCAAAAATATACATTACCTGCGCAGCGCTATCGCTTCTGACAGTATACCTCGCAGGCAACTTCACACCATTATGGTGGATAACAACCGCAGGCATACTGATGTTCGTGCTCGCACACATTTATGTAATGTACAAAGAACGAAAGAAAAAGAAATAACTATTTCTTAGTCGCATCCAAATTAAGGAAAAACACCACAAAAACAACCGTGAAATAAGTGATAAGAAAATCAACGAAAGTACCAAACACAACATCAAACAAGTCCATAAAAATGCCTGCTGGAAGGAAAAAAGAAAAACCACCAAATACGAGACCTAAAAGGAACGAAACAATAAGCGCCAAAAGACCGAACACGAAAGCGTAACCAAGAGTTCTCCACCACCTGCCCTTCACAACACTCTTGCTATAACTCATAGCATCAAAAAACGACTTGTCTTTCAAAATAATGACGTAAAGAATAAACAACCAGTAAACAGAATAAATAACACCAGGCACTATAAGAAGCAGGAAGAGGAAAATCAATGAAATACCCGCAACAATACTTGTGAAAATTGCAGCAGGCCACTTGAACATTGCCTCCTTAAGAGCAGTCCAAGAACTTATTTTCTTATTATCAAGCCTCTTTTTAACAAGATAAGCAACAGCCATTGTCGCAATTGTGCCAATCAAAAACTCAAGAAGCTGGATAACTCGCATATACATCCTGATACCGCGAAGACCCTGATCAATCATCGCATCAGCATTACTAAAAGTCAAAATAGCATTAACAGGAATGTAAACGACAAAACTAATAATGAAAAACAACCAAAGATTACCCCTAAACAAACGCCAAGACTCTGAAAGAATCCCACCAATTCCAAGCTCTTTTTTGTAAACAACAGATTTCATATCTTTCCCTGCACATCCTTCAATGCCGAATCAAGCGCAAAATACAAATTATCATGAGAACTCTCAGCAGAATGAACCTCACCCTTTGAAACAGCCTCAATCTTGATATCATTGCCTGCAAAAGAGACAGCCAAACGTTCAAGACCCTTATCAGAAAATTTACGGGCGTACATGCCGATAATTTTCTTTAGAACAACCATGGTCGCCCCGTCAAAGTTTTCGATGCCATACAACTCGATGTTTCCACCGAGGCGCACTGCTCCGTCCATACAAGGATTAAGTATACCTCTGCTTTTAAAACTTCTTAAAAAAGACAGCACCAATAGTTATTACTTAATAGTAACTTCATTAGCGAAAACTTTAAAAAGGGAGACAGGTTTGGCACTCACAGGGAGGGGTACTAATGATAAAATGCCAAAGGTGCGGCTGCACAGTCAAATCCTATAGTCCAATGCGAAAATGGTGTGTAGACTGCAGGCGAACAGTATCCCTAGAGCAGGCAAAAGAAAGAAA
>JBFYLW010000043.1:0-4081 GCA_041305185.1 Nanobdellota archaeon | reverse complement strand
TAAAAGCTTTGAAGTCTGCCAATCTGTCAATGAAAGACATCAACTTAATTTCTTTCAGTGCTGCTCCTGGCATGGCGCCTTCTATGATGGTTGGGTTAAGGTTTGCTAAAGAGCTTGCAATGAAACACAACCTTCCATTGGTTGGTGTTAACCATAGTATTGCTCATTTGTCAATTGGGGACTTGATCACAGGCGCCAAAGATCCGGTTTACTTGTATGTTTCCGGTCCTAACACCCAAGTTATTGCTTTTGCTGGTGGTCGTTTTCGTGTTTTTGGTGAAACATTGGACTTGGGTCTTGGCAACATGCTGGACAAGTTTGCTAGAGAGATTGGTTTGGGCTTTCCTGGTGGTCCTAAGGTTGAACAGCTTGCTCATGGTAAGTATGTTGAGCTTCCTTATGGTGTGAAGGGTATGGATGTTTCTTTTGCTGGTATGCTTACAAAAGCTTTAAGGTTTTTCAAGCAGGGCGTTTCAAAGGAAGACTTGTGTTTCAGCCTTCAGGAAACTTCTTTTGCCATGCTTGCAGAGGTTGCTGAGCGCGCTATGGCTCATGTTGACAAGAAAGAACTGTTATTAATCGGCGGTGTTGCTGCTAACAAGCGCTTGTGCCAGATGTTGAACATCATGTGCGAGGAAAGGAATGCCAAATTCTTTGCTGTTCCTTTGGAATTTAGCGGTGACCAGGGTGCTATGATTGCCTGGCAGGGTGTTTTGCAGAAAAATGATGTTATAAATCCTGAAAAAGCAGACATTCACCCGTATGAGAGAATCGACGAAGTCGAAGTAACCTGGAAATGATTACTTCTTTCGCTTTTTTGCCTTGACTGTTTTTTTCTTTATTTTCTTTTTCGCTGCTTTCGGAGCGCTTAATACAGGCACTATTGGCTGTATCAGTCCGCATTCCCTGCAGATTATTTGGTCTCTTTCTGTGCTTTTCACAATGTTTGTGCTTGCGCAGTCCGGGCATTCTCTTATGTGTTCCATACTTTTGGCTTTTTTGCAGAAGCTATTTAATACTTGTTTTTCACTTTATGGCGACGATTTGCTTCAATACTGCTTCTTTGCCTTTCCAATCGAGTGCTTCTTTAAGAACCTGGTCTAGCTGTTCTACGGGTATTATTTCTACTTTGTTTAGTTTTGCCTTGTCTACTATGATGTCTTGCATGTTCGATTTTGGCACTATTATCCTTTTGATGCCTGCTTCTATTGCTGCTTCTACTTTTGCTGATACTCCGCCTACTGGAAGGACTTCTCCCCGTACAGAAAGGCTTCCGGTCATTGCAGTGTCTTGTTTGACTGGCACATCTTTCAGTGCGCTTATGATTGCAATGGCTACTGCTATGCTTGCGCTGTCTCCTTCCACTCCTTCATATGTTTGCAGGAATTGTACGAATATATCATACTCTTTGATGTCTGTTCCGAAGTATTTTTTGACTATTGGTGTGACGTTTTTGACTGCTTCTTTTGCTATTATTCCAAGTTTTCCTGTTGCCACTATTTCTTTTTCTTTGCCCCACGGTCCGACTGCTGCTTCTATTGGTAGAATGATGCCTGAGAACGTTCCTCCTCCGCCTATTACTGCCAGTCCGTTTACCCTTCCTACTTGCTTTCCTTCTGTGACTATGATTTCGTATTCTCTTTTTCTTTCTATGAATTTGTCTGCTATTTGTTGTTCTAGTGGTCTTGCTATTTTTTTCGCGTCGTAAAAGTGCTCTTTTGAGACTAGTTTTGCTTTTTTCTCTACTGCTATGTCTCCTGCTGCTCTTATTACTCCTCCAAGCTCTCTTAATCTCAGCGTGAGGTGTCCTTTCCTGTTTGCCAGTCTTCTTGCCTCGTCAATAACTGCAAGAACTGCTTCTTTTGAGAAGTGTGGTATTTTTTTATCTCTGATTACTTCCTGCGCTACAAACCTTGCTATTTTTTCCCGGTTTTCAGTATTGTCTGGTATTGTGTCGTTCATGAATATTTCGTAGCCGTATCCTCTTATTCTGCTTCTGAGTGCAGGGTGCATTTTTTGGACTGTTTCCATGTTTCCTGCTGCTACCAGGATGAAATTGCAGGGTACTGGTTCTGTTCTTACCATTGCTCCTGCGCTTCTTTCGCTTTGTCCTGTGATTGCGTACTTGCCTTCCTGGAGTGCTGTCAATAATTCTTGTTGCGTCATTGGGTCTAGTGTTGCTATTTCGTCTACAAACAACACTCCCATGTGTGCCTTGTGGATTAATCCAGCCACTACTCTTTCATGTGCTGGTGTTCCAAGCCCTCCTGACTGTAATGGGTCGTGGAGCACGTCCCCTAGAAGTGCTCCTGCATGTGCTCCTGTAGCATCCCAGAATGGTGCTTGTTTTTTGCCATAATTGTCAACGATTATTTTTGGTGTTTCAATTTTTGAGCTTAGGAACGGTCTTCTTCCTAGGCTCATGAACATGACGTATGCTGCCAAAAATAGCATGCCTCCTAGGAAGAATGCGGTGAACATTATGTCGCTTTGGTAGCGTGCTCTTACCCACCATGGCATTATCATTGATGCTATCAGTAGAGCTATGAGTATGATGTTTTGTATTTTGAAGAATCCCATATTTTGGACGTTTGCTTTTGCTACCAGTTCTCTTCCTTTTCCTGCGGTCACTGTTCTTATTAATGGCTGGTGTTCGTCGTTCGGGTTGAAGAATGCTAGGATGTCTGCCAGTTTCTCTTTTGGCAACAGCTCTGCTAGTGCCATTCCGAGCATTGATTTTCCAGTGCCTGGCTCGCCTATTAGTAATACGTGTCTTCTTTGGAGTGCTGCTTTTCTGACTATTTTTGAGGCTTCATCCTGGCCTATCACCTGCTCTATTATTTGTTCTGGCACTTTTAGTTCTGCTGTACTTTTGAAGTTCAGTTCAGGCATACTTTTTCTCGACGAGCAAGTGCTTTATAAAGGTTATGTATCATTTTTGTCACCACTCTCAAGTGTCTAAAAAGAGAAAGATTTATAAATGGGAAAGTCTTGGTTTGTATGTATGATAAAACTGCTTCACTTCACTGACCCTCATTCGGAAGATGATTATATTTTTTCCAAATTTGGCTATGTTAGGGATGTTGCCAAAGCTGAAAAAGTTGATGGGGTTCTTTGTGGTGGTGATTTTCTGGATGATTTTGATCTTCCTAATATGCAGGCTGTTTATCATGGGCGTCATAGTGACCTTGTCAAGTTGATTCCTGAAAAGGATTCTTATTGCCTGGATTTGGATTGGAAGGTTGAAAACTCTGGCGGGTATGAAAAACTGCTTATGTCTGGGAATGCCGGCTTGATGAGGCTTGCACAGGGGTATGCTTTTTTTCAATCTGATATTATTTCTGCAAAGCAGAGGAATGCTGACCGCTTAAAAATGAATGAAGTTTATATTGAAATCTCGCTGAATAATGTTCGCAAGAAACTTGAGCCTTCTAATCGTTTGCGCTGTGCCGTGCTTGATAAGATTTTCGGAGAGATGAACTGTCCTGTTTATGCTGTTCCCGGTAACCATGATGTTGATTCCTTTGTTAATTACGATTGGAAAAACCTGAAATTCCTAGACGATATTGCTGATGTTAAAGGTCTCAAGATAGCTGCTGCTCCTAATTGGTATGAACTGGCAGGGGTTCCGTTTGACTTCAAAGGCATGGAACAGGATATTTTTCATGGCGGTAATGTTGGCGAGAAAAGCCATGAGCTTGATGATATCTTAAATTATCTTAGACAACAATACCCTGAACAGGAAGTCAGAGAGTTAATTAATCAACAGATTGCCAGTACCTCAGTATTTCAGCGTTTATATGGTAAGCAGTTTGATGTTTTGCTCACTCATAAAGGTCCTCACAGTTTTGCCACTGAGACAAGAAACGAGGGAATTTTGAATTTTGGTTCAGGTGCTGGTTTGGAAGCGATAATTGAGCAGGCAAAACCTAAGACTATTTTGATGGGTCACGTTCACGTGCCTCTTGTTGCGACTCAGAAGGTCTCGGATGATTATTCATATCAGGGTCTTCGCGGTTCTCCTAATGAGTTCTTTGTTGATTATTTTGATGATAACACAAAGCATTTGGCTAAATTTGAG
>JBFYLW010000042.1:0-3620 GCA_041305185.1 Nanobdellota archaeon | reverse complement strand
CTTCTGAGCTTAAGTCTGCCGGCTGTCTTGCGCAGGCTTGGTCTGCTGCAATGTATATTGAGCTGATTGAGGAATTATTTGGATGATTGTGGTCTGAATATTTTGTAGTTCGCTTGTGTTCGGATTGTTTTTTCTATTTCTGTGAGTTTTTGAAAAAAATCTTTCAGGTCATATCACCAAAAGTCCTCTTTCCGCTTCAATCTTGTATGCTCTTTCTATTATTCCTGCGGCAACTATACCGCTATATTCAATTCGTTTGTCATCTCTGGTTTTACTGATTCCGAGCTGATAATTAACCAATTCGATGGGCATCTTTAGGTCAGAGGGGTAATTAGTCAAGAAATAATACTGCATCAGATAGTCTCTGAGCCTTTCAGCACCGCTGAAGTGTCCGCACGATTCTAAAATAAAGTTATATGTGCCGCCTTCATCAGGAAATCTTATTAGGTCATCCCTGCAATCAGTCTCTAAAATTTCCTGCAGTCTTTTGGCTTTTAATCTGGCAGCAGCATCAGCTTTTTGGATAGTGTCATAGTTGCATAAATCAGGTCTTGCTCTGCTGTATTCTGCTTTTTTTAAACCTAGCCTGTTTTTTTCAGCAAAAGCGTTTATATCATCAATAAAACCATCAGGTATTGTAACTAATATGAATTGTTTATTTTGAGATTCTATGATTCCTTCTAATGCTTTGGTTTCTTCAGGAGTTACTGGATCTTTTTTATTTTTTAATAGTGTAAAAAAATTGATTGCATTTTCAGTATAAAAAGAACCACTCCCATATACAAAATTTTCTGTTATTTTATTATAGTTATCTTCAATGTGTTTGACAATAATATATTCTGAAACCCAGTTGCCTTTGTAAAAGAATTTATTATTATCGTTGCCGGCGCTTTTAATTCTGTTTAACCCATAGCCTAATCTTTCCATCAGATTAATGAAATTGCGGAAATCTTCATGATTTCTCGGGTGATAGGTTATATCAAATTTTTTTCCTTTGCAGATGCCGTCTACTAATTTTCTGACATCTGCTTCATTTGCTTGTACAACTATCTGTTCTACCTCTTTTTCATCTCTTGCTTTTCCTTCCAAATCCTTGAATTTTTTGAAAAAGTCACTCATTTTACGCTTTTGTTGACCTCTCCAAGTATGATTTTTGGTATGCTTTCCTGTGAGTTTATTGCGTACAATGAGAAGTTGTCGTCGTTGAATTTTTCCTGCATTTCCCTGAGTTGTTTGTCTAATCCTCCCGTGTATAGTATTGTTACTCTGTTTCTGTTCTTGTTGTTGTGAAGGAACTCAAACATTCTTTCTCTTCCGTCTATTTCAAGGTCTGTTATGAGTATTACGTCTGGGTCTTTTTCAGAGCTTTCAATGAGTTTTTCGAGTTTTTTCTCGAATTTGTTGTCGTATACCGTTCCTCCTCCCTGGTGCATTAGTATGTCTCTGTGTACTTGGTTCTTGTTTCTGCTGAACTGGCTTACAACTGCTTCTTTTGAGAAGTTTACTACCGCTACCTCTTGCTTGTTTTCAAGGTATGTGTTTGCTGCGCAGATTCCGCCCAGTACTGCGTATGACAGCTGGCTTTCAGGGTCTGCCATTGAGCCTGAGCTGTCGATTATGACGATTGCGTTTGGAACATCTTCCTGGTGTCCGTATGCTTCCCCGTCTTTCTTTATCCAGCTTTTTCCTAGTCCTGGTATGAATGGTTTTCCGAATGAGTTGAATACGTCGATGTTTTGCGGGCTGTCATCTATCTCGAATGGTTTGTGGCTGTATGGGTATTGTGAGCCGTTTGTTTTGAGTTGTTTCTTTTTGAGTTTTATTGCGCAGTTTTCTGCCAGTTTCTGGTAGTAGAACAGGTTTGTTGCTTGTTTTGGATTTCCTTCATCGTGTGTTGGCAGTAATCCGAAACTCTTGACTGCTTTTTCAAAGTCTTCTTTTGATTCCTGTGCGAGCTCTCTTAGTGCTTTTTCTATTTCGTTTTTCGTGTATGATTCTGGTTTGAGTGTTTGGTAGCCTTCTGCTTCTTGCTTGTTTTTTTCAAAGTCCGGGTCGTTCTCTATGACTTCTTTTATGAGTCTTGCCATTTTTTTGACGTTGTTTTTCTCATTTGCTTTGTCGAAGAAGTCTATTGCTTTCATTCTTTGCAGGTATCTTCTCAGTTTTTCATCTACTTCTATGCCCATGTCGTGTCCTGTTATTTCCTGGAAATATGCTTTTTCCAGTTTTGACAGGTCTGTGTTATTTGGTTTGATGGCTATGAGTTTGCTGATTTCTTCCATGTCTTTGTTTAATACGAGTTCTAGGTTTACTGCCAGGTCTGTGTAGAATGCTGTTGTGAGTTTTGCTTGTTCTTCGTCTATGTCTGATGCTGCTGCGTGTATTTTCAGTAATCTTTTGAGGTCGAATGGGCATACCATGTGGTGTGCTGCTTCGTGTGCCAGGAGTCCTTTGAAGATGTCATCGTAGCTGACTCCTTTTTCGTGGCATTTTTCTACAAATTTTTCATTTATCGAGATTTGCTTGTTTATGGTGTTTATTCCTGCAGTTGGCGCTTCTTCTGAGAATACTGGGTCTGCCAGGTTTGGGTAGTAGAACATTTTCTTTACTTCTTTCCATTTTTCTTTCATTTTTTCTTCAAGGCTCATTTTACAGCTCCAATGGTTTCCTTTCGTTTTCTATTCTGTATGCTCTGTTGATTATTCCTGCGAGTTTTGCCGGGCTTCGTTTTTGGTCGTCTTTTGATGTTATGTTGGCTATTTGTTCTTTCACGTATTCTCTTGGCATTCCGAATTTTGGATTGAGATTTTCTAGGACGAAATAGTGTACTATTGGGTCTCTTGCGAGGCAGTACCATCTGCCGTGGTGTTTTGTTGCTCCGTTAAGTATTGCGAACCAGCCGTCTTCTACAAATTGTCCTGAGTTTGTGAGTTCGCATGCACAGCAGTCGTCAAGTCCCAGCGGGTCTGTTTCGATTAGTTCGAGTATTGCTTTGGTTCTTTTTTCAACATCTTCTTCGAGCCTGTCGAAATATATTCTGTGGTCGTTGGCTTCTGAAAGAATTATGTTCTTGTATTCGAAATCTATGGAGAAGATTTTTTTCTCTTTATTGAAGTTGTTGATACCATCTATCAGTGTCTTTGTCAGCGCGTATCTTGGCCCGGGTAATTTGAGCTTTTCCCATATTTTGTGGAAGTGTTGTTTTTCTTCTCCTGTCAATGGTTCTTTTTTGTTTTTGACAAGAGCCATGAACAGGTATGCGTCCTGCATTTGTGAGGACTTTTCTCTTTCAAATATGCCTTCCATTAGTTTGTCATAGTTGTCTTGTGCGAATTTGACTATCAGGTTTTCTGGGTAGAATGATGCTGGTCTGTATACGAATTCGCTTTCTGTGTCACTTAGATGCGCCCAGCCTCCTGTATCTCCTATTCTGCGCAGGGTTTTTTCAAATTTTATTAGTTCTGGTTTGTAGCCTTTGGTTGGGGCGTTGTTTATGCTGTCTTCCCTGTTTTTTGATTCTAGTATGATTGTGAATTCGTCTCCTTTGATGATTCTTTTGAGTATGCTTTTTGCTGGCAGGTCTTTCATGCCTATTGCTACTTCTTTCTCTAGGTTTTCCT
>JBFYLW010000041.1:0-29698 GCA_041305185.1 Nanobdellota archaeon | reverse complement strand
AAATGCCGACGGAACAATGACGGTTTATACTGACAATAATGCAGATGGCATCTGGGATTCTATAACGACTTCGTCTCAATAAAAAATTAGTTTTATATACCAGTATACATTTTTGGTCTTCATAAAGAGGTGTTATGATGGCTAAGAAAACTGGTTATGGAATTTATGTCATTGCAGCAATTGTGTTGGTTGTTGCTGTTGTTATAATGCTTTATAGTAGTGGAACGTTTGGTCAGGCTGTTAAACTGGGGAACTATGTTGTGCAAGTAACCTGTTATTTTGATTATCCTCCTGGAACGACTGATGCGCAAATGAAGATTAATACTTGCAAAGATAATCGGTGGGGACACAGTTGTTCAGGATTTGAATCTTGTTCGTTCAGTTTTAAAGAAAAATATGGTCAAAACTTCCATGTGAGTAGCAGTTGTGGAGGGTCAGGACATGATGTTCGCGTTGACGGCAGAGGCAGGGAATTACACTTTAATTGCGCTTCTGTTATGAAGGTGTTGCCTGCAGTTCCATTAGCTGAACCTGAAACTTATGCTAGATCTCCAGAGCCCACTCCAGCTCCAACTTATGAAAGAGCTGTAATGCCTTCCAACTCTGTGCCTCAAATCATAAGTTCAGTTTTAAGTTATACGAGTCAAGGCGGTCAAAAGGCGCCATATACTTTAGCTGGTAAGGATTATGTTGTGGAGCTTTATTACGCTAAGCCAGGAGAACCTGTTAAGATAGTCGTAAACGGTGAAGGTCTTCATGCAAATCCTGGTTCGCCTACTGTTACTAAAGATGGCACTATAATTTTTGTGACGGGTGTTGAACTGAAAAGCGTAGATAGAAGTGATGTTCAATTTTTGATGTTGTCTCCGACTACTAGTGCGCCCTGCAAGGAATGTCCTGCCTGCCCGACTCCTACACACATTGTGATGGATAATCAAAGAGAGACTTGGGTTGTGAAAGATCCGTATGGTGTCCAAAAACAGTATGATGTGGAAGTTTTGGTAGTGGACTCAGTAAACAAGCAAGCTAAATTCAAAATTAATGGCGAGATCACAGATGCAATACCGATTGGCGGAACAGATATCTTATCAGACGGCAGTATGCTGGTGGTAGCTGACATCAGAAATGTTCAGGTAGAAGCTGCAATATTGCCTGTGCCTCTGAATTGGAAGTATGCATCTGCAGCAAGATAATTTTTTTTTAACATTATTTTTCTTTTTATTAATTCCGGCACGATAAAGTCTTCTAGAAGTTGTCCGAGTTTTATTCCTGTTTGTTTGTAGTTTTTGTCTATCCAGGTTAGTTCCTGGATTTCCTCTCCTGCTTGTGGCGTGCCTTGTATTTCAGTCAGGTAGCAGCTTGCGTGGAGTGTTTTTGTTTTGTCGTGGTTTAGCGTGTCGAATTCTGCGAATGGTTCTTGTTTTGTGATTTTGCAGTTTATTTCTTCTTTGACTTCTCTGTGCAGGGTTTGTATTTCTGTTTCTCCTGGCTCCATTCTGCCTCCTATTATGAAGAATACTTCTTCTCCTTTGTCTTTTGCTATCAATAGTTTCTTGTTTTGTATTACTATTGCTGCTACTTTGTTTATTCCTGGGCTTTGCCCAGGCTCAAAAACTTTGTTTTTGTTGTCAGCCATTATCTCCACCTTTTGATCCCAATTCTCTTGCAGTATTTGTAAACTGGACATTTAGAGCAGAACGGTGATACTGGCACGCAGATTGTCTTGCCGTGGTCTACGAAGATGTTGTTGAGCGACAGCCAATGTTTTCTCGGCACTATTTTCATCAATTTCTGCTCTGTCTGTTCTGGTGTTTTTGTTCTTACCCAGCCTAATCTGTTGCTTAATTGGTGAACGTGTGTGTCTACCGGCAGTGCTTCTTTTTTGAATGAATAGACAAGAACGCAGCTTGCTACTTTCCTGCCCACTCCTGGTAATTTCGTTAACTCTTCTATTGTGTCTGGTATTTTTCCTTTGTAATTTTTTACGATTATTTTTGCAGTGTTTATGATGTATTTTGCTTTTTGGTTGTAGAATCCTATTTTTCTTATTATTTTGATGACGTCTTTCTTGTCAGCTTTCGCGAGTTTTTCCATCGTCGGATACTTTTCAAATAGTTTTTCAGAAACAACCTCTGTCACCTCATCTTTTGCCCTTGCGCTCAAAATAGTTGAAATTAAAACTTCGTAGGCATTGTATTTTCTGCCTATTCTTTCGAGCATTGTTGTTCCTTGTTTTCTTGCAAGGATGCTCAATACTTTGTCAATCTGTTCGTGGCTTGTCATTTCTTATTGAATGGAACAGGAATTGTTGTGCGTATCCTGGATATTTCCATTGTTGTTTTGCGAATTCTTGTATGTTTTTAATTTTCGTTTTTTTGTAATGTTTTTCCATTGCTCTTGCTATCCAAACGTCTGTTGGGAATGCTTCTATTTTTCCTAACGAGAACAGGCATACACAGTCTGCTACTTTTTCTCCTACTCCTGGTAGTTTCATTAATTCTTGTTTTGCTTCCTGATAGTTCATCTTTTTCAGTTTTTCAAAATATCGGTCATCAACCATTTTGTTTGCCTGATAAACATATTTTGCTCTGAATCCTGTTGAGCATTTCTTGATTTTCTGCAAATTGTTTAGTTTTCCTGCGAAATCTTTTCCGAATTCTTTTGCAAGGCTTTTCATGTTTAGCTTGATTTTTTTGATGTTTGAGAAAATGCTGCACTGGAATGATATCAGCGTTTCCCAGGGGTCTCTTTGCATTATTCGCAGTCCATGATATTTCTTTATTGCTGGAAGCAATGTTTTGTCTTTTGTTAGTTCTTGTATTATTTTGTTATAATTGCAGTTTAGCCCGAATAATTGTTTAACATACTTTTCATCTGCCCCTTCAAACTCTAAATTATTTCCCTGCTGCCTTATTTTGAATGATTTGTCTCGTTCCTGGCAGTAGTACCAGTCTCCTTTCTTCTCATATCTGAAGAATTGTCCAGAGTCCAACGTGTGCTCTAAGTTAAAACATCGGAAATTTGCTAAAATGATTTTATTGTTCTTCAAGTTTCTGATGTGCTCAAGAAACCCTGTTTCTTGACATTTTCCACCCGCATGATACTATATTATATGCACCTGTATAAATAACTGTCATAGTCCCTTAAAAGTGGTAAAGTTGGAAAGATTTATATAGTGGTAATTTCTTGTGTTCTTCATGGTCAAGAGAGAATATGCTCGTTCAGATTACGATGCTGACAAGCATTTGATTGAAAGATTGAATTCTGCAAAGCATTCTGATGTTGTGAGTAAGTTAGAAGCCTTGATGGACATTCCTGAGGATGGGAAGAGTAAGGCTTTGTACATTGGTCATTCTGAGACAAACTTGAAATTCTTGTCTATGGATTCGGCGTATAATGCGCTTGAAAATCCTGCTTATCTTGCAAGCATTATTTTGCGCAGGACAGAGCACTTGTCTGGTGACAGTTTGAAGATTTTCAGTGACGAGATTGTTTCCAGTATTCACAAACGTGTTGAAGAGCTTTTTGGTCAGCGTTATCGCGGTGCTGTTAAGCGTGTGAAAAAATATGAGCGTGATTTGGCCGCTCCTTTTTTGAAAGATTTGCGTTCTGCTCTTCGCAGTAAAAATCCTGACAAAATATATTGTGCTGCAGAACGAATTTGTATTCAAACTGAGAATTTTCCATCCAACCACCCTATTTTGACAGCATATGTTGAGTTGAAGCCTAAAATAGAGGAAATTCTTAAGTAATTGTTCTTTTTTTTAAGTTGTTATGCAAATCTACAACAAGCTTTTTTCAGCATTCGGTCCTCAGGGCTGGTGGCCTATTAATGGAGAATACAAGCAGAGAAAGCTATCGGAGAAAGACCGTTTGGAAGTCTGTATTGGTGCTATTCTGACGCAAAACACGAGTTGGAAGAATGTTGAGAAAGCTCTTGAGAACCTCCACAAGAATGAGCTGATCGACCTGAAAAAGCTTGCAAAAATTCAAGATGAAAAGCTTGAGAAGCTCATTCAGTGTAGCGGTTATTATCGTCAGAAAGCTAAGAAGCTGAAGATTTTTGCTCAGACCATTTTGAAATCTGGCTCTTTGAAGAATTTTTTTGCAAAAGAAAATCTTAGAGATGAACTTCTCTCTATTTGGGGTGTTGGTCCTGAGACTGCCGACTCCATTATTTTGTATGCTGCTGAAAAGCCTGTTTTTGTGATTGACGCTTACACTAAGAGGATTATGTCGAGGTTTGGCAAATGCAAACCTGGCGTTGACTATCATGAGCTTCAGGATTATTTTCATAAAAAGCTTGAGAGAAATCATAAATTATTCAATGAATATCATGCCTTATTCGTAGAGCTTGCAAAAAGAAGTTGTAAGAAAGTTCCTGATTGTTCTTCCTGCCCAATCAAAAAAAGTTGTCAGAAAGTTTTATAACATAATTCTTATTTTCTGGTCTTATGGGAATGATGGATAAGTTGAAGTTTTGGAAGAAAGAGGAGGAGCCTTTTCCTTCTGCTGAATATCCTCCTCATGAGGATATTAAGCTTCCCGAACAGCCTTCTTCAATGGGTATGGAGCATATGGGAATGCCGGGTTCTGTTCCTGGTCTTACAGAGCCTCCTATGGAGTCTTCTGTTCCTCCTGCTGCTTTTTCTCAGGCTCAGGCTTTTAATCAGCAGGCGTCAATGTCTTCTGATCAGCAGTTGCAGTTGATATCTTCGAAGCTTGATACTATTAAAGCTCAGTTGGAGACTGTTTTGCAGCGTTTGGAACGTTTGGAGAGAAAGGATGATTTGAGTCCTTACCAGCAAAGATGGCGAAACATTTAGTTTTCTGGAGTGTTGCAATTATAGTATTCATTCTTGATAGGATTTCAAAATATTTAATCATCAATTTCATTCCTGAGAATTCGTCGGTAAACTTGAAAATTTTTTCTCTCACGCACGTTTTGAACACTGGGACTCTTTTTGGTTTGATGAAGAATGCTTCCTGGTTTTTCGTTATTTTTGCCATGGCTGTCAGCGTGTTTTTGATTTTGAAATACAAAACTTTCCCGGACAATTTGCAGCCGATTCTTGGTCTTATTCTCGGTGGAGCATTGGGTAATTTGGTCGATAGATTGTTGTATGGTGCAGTTATTGATTTCATTGATTTTCATTTCTGGCCGTCTTTTAACGTGGCTGATTCTGCTATCACAATCGCAGTAATATTGCTTTTAGTACGGGAATACGTACTTAAGAAACGCAAAGTTTAAATATATCCAGTATACAAATATCTATATTAGTGTAAGCGGTACTACAAAGAGGTGAAAAAGATGGCTGAAGAGCACAAAGGAATTGCTATGGTGATTCTTGGAGTTGTAGCCATTATTGCCATTGTCGGTCTGGTCTTGCTTTTTGTTAGAGGCAAATCAGCAACTGGTGAAGGCATGTATGGTGGAGAAATAAAGCAAGTAGCTTACCCATATTGGGTTGGTAGAGGAGTTCCTGCTAACAGGCCTGGTGAAGAATACTTGTGGCCAAGCACTTCCAGCAGAGATTTGACTACGCACTGGAACTGGGAAGGCGATCCAAAGCGAAATCCGATTGGAGACGTTCCGAGCCCAATGACGTCCTGCGGTAGAAATGGTATGAAGGTTGGATACAGCAACAATTTGATAGAATTTTATGCGCAGAGAGGATACACTGTTGTTGAAACAACTGACAAAGCAGGATTGTGCGTTTACCCGCCTCAGACTACGATGATTGGCGGAATTGCAGGTTTATCTTAATTTTTTTTTAATTTAAATATTATCAGAACGGTTGTACGTTCTGACAAAACGAAAAGTATATAAATCAGTGTATGCTTAAACACAAAAAAACGATTAAGCAAAACTAAACGAGGTGATTGCTTGTGGTAGAAGAAAGCGGTAAAGGAATAGCATTAGTAATTCTGGGCATTGTAGCGATTATCGCAATTGTCGGCCTTGTGCTCCTGTTCACGGGTGCTAAGAAGGCAGCAGTTGGAGAATTCGTTGTATCAGCCCCTAAGGAATATGGTGGTGCGATCAAAGGTGTTATGGACCCGTATGCAAGAGCATTCTCAGGTCGAGCTTACGAATATCCTTCAGGACAGGTAGAAGTCTTTGAAGGTCAGAGTGAAGGTAAAGCTGGAGCATGGAGAGCATCATATGGTGACATAGCTGCACGAGAAGTAGGCAGTGAAAACCAACAATGGACAGCATCATACAACAGACAGTATGAACAGATTCCTTCAATGAGAGCTTGCCAGTGGATTTCATTCCTGACATATGGCAACACGAGATTCGGAGCCCCAGTTGAAGCAAGTGCTGAAGTCGGCGCATATCAGAGCATGGGCAGGAAATGTATTGTCTTGTCTGAATTGCGAGCTGCTGACTGGTCAGTCTTGGCCAACCAATATGGTCTGGACCGTGATGACATTGTCTCATTGCAAGAAAAAGCAGGCGAGGCAATTGCAGACGGCGCATATGCTTGCTGCGAAGATGCATACCTGCCAGGAACTGTATAAGTTCCTTATTTTTTTATTTTCTTTTTTATGGAAACCCTTGAACTGTATTCTATTTATGTTATCATAAGTCTTGTTATTGGTCTTTCTGTTCTTATGTATGTTATTAACTTTTGAGTAGTGTGAAACCTTTTTGTATTAGAGAACGTGCGGTGTAGTTATGGAATCAAAAGCAGAATTGTTGTTTGAAGTCTCTTGGGAAGTATGTAATAAAGTGGGTGGAATTTTTACTGTTGTTCAAAGCAAGGTTCTGCCTATGAAGGAGTTTTATGGTGATAATTATTTTCTTATTGGCCCTTATTTTCCTAAGAAGTCCTGGGGTATTTTTGAGGAAAAACTTGCTCCTAATGAGTGCCGTGGTGTCTTTGATAAGCTGAAGGAGGAAGGCATTGATGTTCATTTTGGCACGTGGATTACGAAAGGCAATCCTAAGGTGTTTCTTATCGATTTTACTAATTTCTCTGCTAAAAAGGATGATGTTAAGCGTAATTTGTGGGATTGGTATAAGATTGATAGTTTGAACACTTCGTGGTTTGATTTTGATGAGCCTGTTGTTTGGGCATATGCTGTTGGTCGTCTTTTGGAAGAGCTAAGCAAGGTGTATTCTGGCAAACGCATTGCTGCGCAGTTCCATGAGTGGCTTGCTGGTGCTGGTTTGCTTTACTTGCGTCACAATAATGTGAAAATCGGGACTGTGTTTACTACTCATGCAACTACTTTAGGCCGGGCTTTGGCTATGCAGGAGAGGGATATTTATGAGCAGTTGGAAAGTATTGATTCTGATATTGAGGCAAAGCGTCTTGGTTCTTCTGTTTGGGCTAAGCATCTGCTGGAGAAGCAGAGTGCGCAAAATACTCACGTTTTTACAACAGTTAGCGAGATTACTGGTTTGGAGGCAGAGCATTTTCTTGGCAGGAAGCCTGATGTTTTGTTGTTTAATGGTTTGGACATGTCAAAGTTTCCTTCTTTTGAAGAGGCTTCTTTGAAACATAAGTTGTTCAAGAATAGACTTAAGCAGTTTTTGATGTATTATTTTTTCCCGTATTATAGTTTTGATATTGATAATACTCTTATTTATTTCCTTGCAGGCAGGTATGAGTTTCACGATAAGGGTGTTGATGTTTTTATTCAGGCTTTAGGCAGGTTGAATGACCAGTTGAAGAAGGAGAAGTGTGAGAAGACTATTGTTGCTTTTATTTGGATTCCGGGTAATGTGAAGGGTATTCGTCCTGAGTTGTTGGAAAGCCGTTCTTATTTTGAGGATATTAAGGATAGTGTTGATGATATTCATGATGATGTTCATAGCCGTTTGTTGTATGTGCTGCTTTCAGGAAAGGAGGTTTCTAAAGAGTTGCTTTTGGGTGATGATTTCTTGCAGGATTTAAAGCCGAAATTGAAAAGGATGTCTGGGCAGGGTTTGCCTCCGATAAGCACTCATTTGCTTTATGATGAGGATAAGGATGCGATTATGAATGCTTTGATTTCTGCTGGTTTGAATAATGATAAGGATGATGTTGTTAAGGTTGTTTTCTATCCGATTTATTTGTCAGGCGCTGATGGTTTGTTGGACACTAGTTATTACGAGAGCATGCAGGGTTCTCATTTGGGTGTTTTCCCGAGTTATTATGAGCCTTGGGGTTATACTCCTTTGGAGGCTGCTGCTTTGGGTGTTAGCAGTTTGACCACTGATTTGTCAGGCTTTGGTCAGTATATTTGCAAAGAATGTGCTCAGCAGAAGTATCCTGGCATTTTTGTTCTGCCGAGATTTAAAAAATCCACTGAGGAGATTGTTAATACTCTTACTGATATGATGTCTAAATTTGCTCATTTTTCTACAAAAGAGCGTATTGAGAACAAGATTATTGCGCAGAAGATTGCCGCGACCGCTGATTGGAAGCTGTTCATAAAAAATTATATTGATGCGCATAACATGGCAGTTGATAGGTTATGATTGCGAAAATTTACTTGTTTAGGCATGGTCAGACTCATTTTAATCTGAGGAAGCGTTTTACTGGCTGGGTGGATGCTGATTGGACTAGCAAGGGAGAGCGTAATGCGCGTATTACTGCGAAAAAGTTGAGGCATAAGCGTATTGATGTTGCTTTTGAGACAGGTCTTATCCGTTCAAAGCACACGCTTAAGGAGGTTTTGAGGTATCATCCTGAGTGCAGGTGTATATTTCGTGATGACCGCATGATGGAGCGTTGTTATGGTGTTTTGCAGGGTCATTCTCATTCTGCTTTTATTAAAAAGTATGGCCAGAAATTGTTTGACAAGTATCATCGCGCTTATGATTTTCCTCCTCCTGATGGCGAGAGTGTGAGAATGGTCGAGGGTCGTGTTAAATCATTCATAAGGGTTTTGCTCGTTTTTATCAAAAAATACAAAGTTAATGTTGCTATTTCTGCTCACGGCAATAGTATGCGTCCTTTCAGGCGTTATTTTGAGAAGGCTTCCATCAAGCAGATGATGAAGTGGGAGATGCCATACGACAACTATTTTGAATTTTCTGTGCCTGTTTCTGGAAAAGCAGAAATTCCAAAGAAATCTTCCTGGAAGCCTGTTTTATTGCCGTCTCATGTCAGGCTGGCTTCTGACAGGTATAATGTTTTCAAGAAATATTACTGAACATCTTTATTAGTTTTTCATGCAGTTTTCCGTTGCTTGCAATAGCTCCGTTCGAGTTCAGGTTCCACGGTTTTCCTTTGAGGTCTGTTATTTTTCCTCCTGCTTCTTGTATTATTATTGTGGATGCGCCGTAGCCGTATGGGTCGTTTCCTTTTGGTTTTATTTTTGCTCCGAATCGTCCGCAGGCGACGTATGAGAGCTCTAGTCCTGCGCATCCTAATCCTCTTAGAAGGTATCCGCTTATTGGTATTTGTGTGTGATTTAAGGCTGTGATTGCGATGAATGTCTTGAGCATATCTGTGTCTTTGTTTACTTGTATTTTTTTCCCGTTTAGGTATGCTCCTTTTCCTTTTTCTGCATAAAACAATTCTTTGAGTGCGGGTATGAATATGACTCCTACGAATGGTTTTCCTTTGTGGAATAATCCTATGTTGACTGCCCATAATGGCAGGTGGTGTGCATAGTTTAGTGTTCCTTCTAGCGGGTCTATCATCCAGAGGTAGTCTGATTTTTGGTGGTGGTGTCCTGTTTCTTCTGTGAGTATGTCGTGGTGAGGGTATTTTTTTCGTATTTCTTTGAGTATGTGTTGCTCTGATGCGTTGTCTGCGTCTAGCGCGAAGTCTCCTCTGCCTTTTTGTTTGACTATTCTTGCATTGTTTTGCATTCTTTGAAGTATTTTTGCGCTTTCTTTTGCCAGTTTTATGGCGTACGCTAGAAAATTTTGAGATTTTTCTGCGCCCGGAAAAGCTTTGCTTTTCCTTGGCCTAAGAAAATTTGATTGTTTTTCCGGCATATGTTGCTTTCCTTCCGAGTTGTTCTTCTATTCTTAGTAATTGGTTGTACTTTGCGAGTCTTTCTCCTCTGCAGGGGGCTCCTGATTTGATTTGTCCGCTGGCTATTCCTACTGCGAGGTCTGCTATGAATGAGTCTTCTGTTTCTCCGCTTCTGTGCGAGACCATTATGTTCCAGTCTTGTTTTTTGGTCATTTGTGCTGCTTTTAGGGCTTCGGTTATTGTTCCTATCTGGTTTATTTTTAGTAGGAGGCAGTTGCAGCTGTCGTGGACTATTGCTTTTTGCACTCTTTTTGGGTTTGTGACGAGTAAATCATCGCCTACTATTTGTATTGGTAGTTTTTTGTTGAGTTTGGCGAAGTTTTCAAAGTCTTCTTCGTAGTATGGGTCTTCGATGCTGATTAGCGGATACGAGTTTGTTAGTTCTTCATATTTTTCTGCGAGTTCGTTTGGTCTGTATTCCTGTCCTTCAAGATAGTAAACGCCGTCTCTCCAGAATGTTGTTGAGGCGCAGTCTATTGCGAGTTTGACTTTTTTCCAGTATCCTAGTTTTACGATTGCGTCTGTTATGTAGTCGAATGGTTCTTCCATGCACGTTAGCGGGGGCGCGAATCCTCCTTCATCTCCAACGTTTATTGCTGTTTTTCCGAAATGGTTTTCGAGGTCTTTTTTTAAGGTGTGGTAGATTTCGCTTCCTATTCTGAGTGCTTCTGAGAAGTTTTTCGCTCCGATAGGCATTATCATGTATTCTTGTATGTCGAGCTTGTTTCCTGCGTGTTTGCCGCCGTTTATTATGTTGAATGCTGGCACGGGTAGCGTGAATTTTTTGTTTTCATATAATTCTCCTATGTGTTCGTATAATGGTCTGCCTGCCGCTGCTGCTCTTGCTGTTGCCATGCTTACTGCCAGAATTGCGTTTGCTCCGAGTCTGCTTTTGTTGGCGGTTCCATCTAATTTTATCATGCACTCGTCTACTTCTTCCTGTATGATTGTTTTTCCTTTGAGTTTTTTTGCGATAATCATGTTGATATTTTTGACTGCCCGTTCAACTCCTTGTCCGAGAAATGGGTTTCCGCCGTCTCTTAGTTCAAGGGCTTCGTGTATTCCTGTGCTTGCTCCTGATGGCACGCTTGCCCTGAATATTCCTTCAGAAGTTTTTATATCGCATTCTACTGTGGGGTTTCCTCTGCTGTCTAGTATTTGTCTTGCTTTTATTGCTAAAATCTTTGGCATATGCCCTCTTTTTTTATTTTTTATTGTGATTTGTGTGTTAAACTATTATCCGATGTAATCCACTTCATCGCCTTTTTTCTTGTAGTGCATTCTTGTTAGTTCGTGGGTTTTTCCAAGTTCTTGTTCTATTTCTTTTATTTCGTTGTCGAGTATTTTGATATTGATGTCGAGCTGGAGTTTTTTCTTTAATATCTTTAGTATTTCTCTTGCCCCGCTCACTCCAAGATAAAAAGGGTGTCCGTATGTTTCTGCTAGCAGGCTGACTGCAGGAATTTTTCTTCTTTTTGAGAGGCCTAGAAGGACTCCTGTTACGCCTATTATTGGTCCGACTTTGCCGTATATTTTGGTGTTCGCTTTTGTTCCTTTTGCATATTCTTGGACTGTTTCTTTGCTGACTCCTGTGATGAACACTTGCGGCATTTTGGGTTCTTGTCTTAGTGCTATTCCGCCTAAAGTTATTATCTCTTTGCACTTGAATTCCTGCATTGTGTCAAGTACTGTGTCGCAGAATTCATAGCATCCTGCTTCGTCATTTGGCTGTACGTCTCCTGCCAGCAATAGTAAGTCTCTGTTTTTTGTTTTTTTGAAGTATAATTCTATGCCTGGAAGGTCTATCAGGTTGTTTTCGTTGATGAAGACTGAGTGTGGTATGTTGTAGCCTCTGTATTCTGCTATTTTTTTGGCTTTTAATTCTTCTAATATGAAGTCTAGTGCTATTTTGCCGACGTTTCCTATTCCTGGAAGTCCTTCTATGAGTATTGGATTCTTTAGTTTGGGCTTGTTTGTCGTGTAATGTATTTTCCAGTTCATAGCAGTCCTTTTTTGGCAAGTTCCTCACGTCTTGCTTCTCTTCGGTATTTGCCGTATTTATCTGGGGCGTATCTTGCTGGCTTTGTCGTTACTGCCTGCCCCCCGCAGGTGCATTTTTCTTTCATCGCGAAATTGCCGCACTGTTGGCATTTGAGTATGTGTTTCATTTATTTTTTACTCTTCTTTTCTCGTCCACTCTGCAGTCATGTCTTGTTCTTTTGCGAATTCGAGGATTGGGTCTATTGCTGCTTTCATTTTCTTTTCTGCTTCTTTGAAGTCTTCTGCAATTACTTCTATGTGATAGGTTCCTGCTCCAAGGTATCTTGCAGGTATTCCTGCTTTTGTTGCTATTGCCAGTGCATCTTTTACTTTCTGGAGTCCGTTTGGTGAATAGCTGGATAGCTTCAAATCTCCGCCTATTTTTACTTGCGGCGGCTTTATTCTTGCTTTGATTGCATCTGTGAGCAGTGTTGCTATTTTCTTTTCAACAACTGTTTCCAGGTTGAGCTTGTCGTGTGATGCTTGTTCGAATGCTGCGAATAATGTGCCGTATTGTGGCATTAGTTTTTCTGCAAGCTTGTTGTAAAGTGTAAGAACGCTTTGTCCTGTTTGTTTTGCCGCGTGTTCCACTATTTTTTCCGCGAGTTGTTCTTGTTTTATTTGGTTTAGTTTTTGCGTTTTTTGTGTCTGATTTACCCTTCTTAGGCTGAGATCTATGTGTCCTTTTTCCTTATTTGTCTGCAGTACTTTGCATACTACTTTTTTGTTTTCCTGCACGAATTCCCTGATATTTCTTATTCTTCCCGGCGCTACTTCTGAGATGTGTATCATGCCTGTTCTTCCGCCGTACTCGTCGAGTGTGCAGAATACTGAGTGTGGCGTTATGCCTGTTACTGTGCAGAGTACTAGTTCTTCATCTTCGGGGAATCCGGTTTTCTTTAGTAGCATACTTAACGTCGAGAATTAGCTCTTTAAAAAGGTTTCCGAAAATTCCTGTTGTCTGTTTGGTTTTTACTCTAGGACTTCGAGAATTCTTGCTTTTACTTTGCTTTTTCCGCCTACTGGCTCTGCAAGTTCTTTTCCGCAGACTAAACAGAGAACGATGGTGCTTGTTTTGCCGAACAGTATTTGTTCGTTTTTGCATTTTGGGCATCGTATTTTTATGAATTTTGCGTT
The DNA here is from genome assembly GCA_041305185.1 of Nanobdellota archaeon. Lineage (GTDB taxonomy): Archaea > Nanobdellota > Nanobdellia > Woesearchaeales > ARS49 > CABMGU01. The sequence goes on along the minus strand of JBFYLW010000041.1, from coordinate 16,538 downwards.
GCTTTCTTTCATTCGATTTCTCATTTGAATTCTACCTTCCTTGTCCTGAATCCGCCGCCGCTTATTCCGTGCATTTTTTTGCACACTTGGCATTCGAATCTCAAGTCTACTTTTTTGCTTGTTTTTCTGCCTGCCATTCTCCATTTGGTGATGGCTGGTTTTGAGTATTTTCCGTGATTGCCTATGCCCAAGTGTCCTCTCAGTTTGATTCTTTTTTTGCTTCCAAAGCTGAGCGGGTGCGCGCTTCCTCTTGTTTTCTTTTTGCCTTCTATTATTTTGTGTTCTGTGTGCTTTTTGCACGTTGGGCAGTACGTCTTTCTTGTTTTTGGAAACTTCATAGTATTCGTGGGTATATGGGGTATTTAAAAAGGTTGCGGAATGTAGGGCGTTCTGCAGCCTCGCCTGTTGTGCTGGTTACTGTTGTTCTATTGCTTTTCCTTGAGAAATTAGTATGTTTGCTAGTTGTTCTGGCAGGGTTGTTTCTTCGTTTTGCGCAAATGGTCCATATGACTCGAGTTCTTCTCCGTAGAACTGGTCTATCTGCTCTAGGATTTTTATTTTTTTCGCATTTTGTTCTGGTACGGTTGGTTCTTCTCTTTGTTCTTCAGGCAGGGGTAATATTATTGGCAGTATGTCAAGTTCTCTTAGTTCCAGCATTCTGTGGAGTATTCCTGTTCTGTATTGGGTCATGACTGAGTGCAGGCTTTCAAAGAATGGCTGTTCCTGTGGCAATAGGTTTGCAGTGTCTACTATCATTGTTTGTGTTCTGCTTTTGTTGATTGCCATGTTTATGACTTTTCTTTCTCTTATGTCGTAAAGATCGCGGAGTATTTTTTTGATGTTTGTCAGCTGTATGTGTATTTTGTCTCTTTCGCTTTGTGAGAATATGTCGTTTTTTGTGAGGTTATCATCATAAGATTGTTGTTTTTCCCGCAGGTAATTGAGGGTGTCTTTGAAGAAGTTTTCATCTAATTTTTGTAGTTCTTCTCTTGATTTTTCTTTTCGCAGCATTTCGTACAATGTTTCGTACGTTAGCACTACCTCTTTTGCTGTTTGTTCCATATGTTCCCCCGGTTGTTTTGTTATGTGGGATATATTTAAAGATTTAGATAGCTCAGTATTTTGCCGGTTCGTCTTTCTTGTTTTCCAGTCTTGCGTAGATGAAAAGAAGGTCTCCAAGCCTGTTTAGATATCTGATGATTTCAGGATTTGGTTTGCAGTTAATCACTCTTCTTTCTGCCCGTCTGCAAATGGTTCGTGATAAGTGCAGGTGTGTTGAGCTTTGGTTTCCTGCAGGCAGTATGAATCCTTTTTGTTTTGGCAGTTTTTCTTCTGTTTTGTATACTTCTTTTTCTATGCGGTTTGTGTCTTTTGTTGTTATTTTCTTTTTTGCGCCTGCAATCTCTGCTCCGATTTTGAACAGGTCGTTTTGGACTTGGTGTAGTGTTTTTTTTGCATCAGAATTTTTGATGTAAGTTAAAGCGCATCCTATGCTTGCGTTTAACTCGTCAACAGTTCCATATGCTTCTATGCGCAAATCTGTTTTCAAGACTTTTCCTTCTGCGGGAATTATTGTCTTTCCGTTGTCTCCTGTTTTTGTGACTATGCTCATGAACATTCGCTGTGTCCGCATTCATAGCAGGTTGGTCCTGAGCATCCGCTGAGGAACGCTATGTTTGGGCTGTAGCATTTTGGGCAGTGTCCTTGTTGTTTGTGTTCGTCGTTTACTGATGGTGCCTGTGCTTTTACTTCTGTTTTTTCTACGTGCGGCGTCAATAGCTGTTGTCCTGGAAGGTTGCCCATTTGGGACATGAATTTGCCTAGTGCTGTTGATACTGCGTGCGGTATGCTTTCTATTCTTTTTTGTCCGAATCCAAATGCCTTGTCGCTTTTGATGCTGTTTAAATGTTTTCTTAGCGAGTTGATGTCTCCTCCATGTTCAAGGTATTTGCTGATGAGTATTCCCATTACTGTCGTTAGTCCTGAGATTTCTGTTCCTATTGGTGCTATGTTTGTGAATACTTTCATTACTCTTCCATTATGGTGGTCTATGTGCACGTGTACTGGTCCGTATCCTGATTCGAATTGGTAGTAGACTGAGCCTATTCCTTCTGTCGGGTCTACTATTATTTTTTCTGCTGTTTTCTTTTTCATGTTTAGTACTTGGTGGCTTTTGCATCCATCTCGGTACACTGTTATTCCTTTGCATCCGAGTTCCCATGCCATGAAGTACGTTTTCTTGATGTCTTCTATGCTTGCGCTGTTTGGCAGGTTGATTGTTTTTGAGACTCCGTTGTCTGTGAATTTTTGGAATGCTGCCTGGTGTTTCACGTGGAATTCTACTGGCACGTCGTGTGCGCTTCCGAATATTTCTTGTATTGTTTCCGGAATTTCCTTTATCCCTCTTACTGAGTTGTGATTGTTTTCTATTTTTTTCCAGAGTTCTTCCGGCTTCATTCCGAAGTACTTGTTTGCTTGTGCGACTGTCATGAATATTGGGTTTACTTCGTGGAATACGTCTTTTTCATCAGGTTCTTTGTTTTGTTTTAGTGCGTCGAGTGCTCTTGCGTTGTATCTTGTGTATGCTATTCCGAAAAAGGGTTCTATTCCTCCTCCTTGGAGTCCTGCGCAGATTGCTATTGTTCCTGTTGGTGCGATTGTTGTTCTTGCTGAGTTTCTTGGTCTTCCTTTTGCCCATTCTCTATAGTATGCTCCATTATTGTCGTATATGCTGTCTTTGAAGTTTGGGAATGCTCCTCTTTGTGCTGCGATTTCCTCGCTGGCTTCAAGGCTTTTGTTGTTGATGAATGACATTATTTCTTCTGCTTTTTTTAATGCTTCCTGACTGTCGTATGGTGCGTTTAGCAGCGCTAGTGTTTCTGCCCAGCCCATTACTCCCAACCCTATTCTTCTGTTTCCTTTTACTACTTTTTCAATTTCAGGTATTGGGAAATTGTTGACATCGATTACGTTGTCTAGGAATTTTGTTGCCAGCTTGACCACTTCTCCTAGTCTTGCATAGTCCATTTTTCCCATTACTGCAAATTTGCTTAGGTTTATGCTTCCCAGGTTGCAGGATTCGTATGGCAGTAGCGGTTGTTCTCCGCAGGGGTTTGTGCTTTCTACTTGTCCAAGTTTTGGTGTTGGGTTTGAGAAGCTGTTGTTGATTGCGTCTATCCATATCATTCCTGGATCTCCTGTTTTCCAGGCATTTTCAGACATCATGTCAAACATTTCTTTGGCGTTTGTTTTTCCTGCGATTTCTTTTGTTCTTGGGTTGATTAGTTCTATTTCTTGGTTGTTTTTTACTGCTTCCATGAATTTTCTGTCTACTGCTACTGATATGTTGAAGTTCTCCAGTTTTCCTTCATCGACTTTCAGTTTTATGAAGTCGTATACGTCGGGATGCCAGTATGGCAGTATTCCCATGTTTGCTCCTCTTCTTGTTCCGCCTTGTTTGACTTCTTGTGTTGAGTGGTTAATTATGCTGAATGGCGAGAGCGATCCTGATGCTATTCCTTTTGTGCTTTTTACCCGGTCTCCTCTTGGTCTGACTCTGCATCCTGAGAATCCTGTTCCTCCTCCTGACTTGTGGATTAGCATGGTTTGTTTTACAAGTTCTCCCCAGGCTTCTATGCTGTCTTCTATCGGCAGGACGTAACAGGCGGATAATTGTTGTAATTCTCTTCCTGCGTTCATGAGTGTTGGTGAATTTGGCATGAAATCGAAATTGGCAAGGATGTCGTAGTATTGTGTTGCTGTTTTGATTACTATTTCCTGGGCTTTTGGGTCTGTGTCAAGGAGTTTGTACAGGTTTTGTATGAATTTTCTGTGGTTTTGGTCCTGGTCGTTGTTGTTTTTTGCTCCTACGTGCAATAGCAGCAGTTCGCTTGTTTCTCCGTTGCCAGTGTCTGTCCATTCCTGGCTGTATCTTACTCCTGTGAATATTTGTTCTCTTGGGATGTCTGGGTGGTAGAGAAGTTCTGACAGTGCTATGTTTTTTGCTACGTTCCATAGCCAGTGTTCTACGCTTGAGTCATCTCTTAGATATTTGTCTTTGATGACTTTTCTTTGGTTTTCCGTTAACAGTATGTTTCCGAATGGTGGTTTATCCCATAGTTTTAGTTCTTGTGTGGTGTTTTCTGCTGGTGTCATTGTTCTACCTCCGTTTTTAGTGATTTGATGACATCTACGAATTGGTTTGCGTCTTTGAACTTCTTGTATACGCTTGCAAATCTTACATATGCTACATCGTCGAGTTTTGAGAGTTCCTGCATTACGTATTCTCCTATTTTTCTGCTGCTGATTTCTTCCTTGTCTGATTGTCTCAACACTGCTTCCACTGTTACTACTATTCTTTCCATGTCTTCTCGTTTCACAGGTCTTTTTTCGCAGGCTCTGATTATTCCTTTGAGGATTTTTTCTCTTGAGAATGCTTCTCTTCTTCCATCTCTTTTTACGACGCTAATGTCAAATAGTTCTGCTCTTTCGTATGTTGTGAATCTTTTTGTGCACTTGGTGCATTCCCTTCTTCTTCTTATGCTGTCAGAATCAGGTGTTAATCTGCTGTCAAGGACTTTGTTGTCAGTGTTCTGGCAAAATGGGCATTTCATCGCGTATCACTTCTTTTTTTGTATCATTTCACTCAAAAATGACGATAAACCACAACAGATTGTGGTCTTCGTCGGAGCAACATACTACAACTTGAAATAGTATTTAAACATTATCGCTCTTTAACATATATTCTGCTCAATAATTTTTCACTATGTTTGTTCTACTTTTTAGTGAAACTTATTTTGTTTTTTCGTCTAAGAAAAGTTTTTTAAACTGCCGGACTATTTTTTTTACATATGGAAATTGAATTTGAAGCAAAGGTTTTGGACATCAATGTGGCTGATATTCAGAAAAAGCTGGAGGATCTTGGTGCGAGGAAAGAGCCTGAGGTCTTGATGCGCCGCTGGATTTTTGATAATAATCTCAGTACTTCTGATGATATTGAGAGATGGCTTCGTTTGAGGGATGACGGGAATAAGGTTACTTTGACTTACAAGCATCATCATGGCAGCGGTATTTGTGATACTGAAGAACTAGAGGTTGAGGTTGTTGATTTTGACAGGACTGCTGAGATTCTTTCAAAGTTTTTCAGGAACATTTACTATCAGGAAAATAAAAGAATTATTTTCAAATTAAAGGACGTTGAGTTTTGTATTGATTTCTGGCCTAAGATTCCGGCTTATCTGGAGGTTGAATCTTCAAGCGAAAAAAAGGTTAAGGAGGGTTTGGCTTTGCTGGGCTTGAAGAGCGATTCTAATTTGTCTGTGCGGGATATTTATTTCAAGTATGGTGTTGACTTGCATTCGTTTAAAGAACTGAAGTTTTAGCTGTTTTCCATAAAACTTCAAAATGGTTCTGGTATGTCTGTGCAATTAACTTATTCTTAATAATAATCACCAACGGCTTTTCTTTTATCAGGTGTATTGCAACATAATCGCCGAATAAATTTGTGGTGGCTTCACTCTCAATATCCAGGAATCTGTACTCGAATTTCTTGAAAGCGAAAGGCTCTGTTTCTTTCAGTTTTGAGTTTCCTATAATCCTTACTTTTATGTTAGACTTCATAATCTGCTTAGCAATTCTGGGAATCTCGTATAAGGCATAGAATGCCCTGCCTGTTGAGCCAAATGCGCAATATTCTTTTGTTTTGAGCATTAAATTAACTAGCACTCTCAAGCCCTCTTTTCCCTCATAAACATTAATTTCCTGAGGAATTTCCTGGATTTTCTCAATCTGTTTTAGTTCTGGAATCAAATCTTGGATGAATGCTTCCTGCCTTTTCACAGGATTCATCAGATTGTTCGGGGCTGATGGTGCGAAGAATTTCTTGTTTGATTTAACAATGTAATTTGCCAGGCCTTTCTCTATCAAATGATTCAAAACAGTGTAAACTAATGTTCTGTCCATTCCAATCTTTTTCGCTAAATCGTTTGCTGATAGCGCACCTTTTCTGAGCAGCTCGAGGTAAACTTTTGCTTCGTTGCCTGTCAGTCCTGCTTTTCTCAGCTTTTCTTCTGTTCCTTCCATACGATAATAGCAATATCAGGACCTTATAAATGTTGTTATGTTTAATAACAACTTGGATTTATATGATTGGATTATGTGATGGTTGGTATGATAAGACGCACATATAGAATTGGCCGAAATAAGGGATTCGACGATATCGAAACTACATTGATGTTTGGAACTCCTGTATTAACGGGTATCGCACCAATCGCGGCAGCTGTCGCTTATAGTGCTGCTAACAGCAATTTTTCTGAACATCCATATCTGTCTGCGGCGCACATTGCTATTTTGGTTGGTACTTCAGTATTGGTTGCTCCATATACTGCATATCTGGGTTTGGCATTAGGGTGTGGTCTGGCTGTTGGTAGAAGACTTCATCGTCTTTCAAAGCGTCAGAATAAGGATCTTGAATCCAAGCTTTAAACCAGCACTGCATTAACTGTGCCGTGCTGTCCTGGTCTTGATGTTACTTTTGCCCTGCCGGCCTCTGTTGTTATTATTGCTCCTTTGACGATTACGTTTCCTCTGACATAATGCCTGTTTGCCTGGCATTCTGTTACTGTTTTTATGGCTGATTTTGTGTATTTTTTTGTTTTCGGATCAAGAACGTTTGCGTATTGTGCTACTAGCGTTTTCATTTTTCTGTGGTTTGCTTTTGTTCTTATGACTTTGACTTTTTGTTTTCCGATTTCTGTGAGTGCTGGAAGTCTGCCTGTTTCGTATTTTCTTTTTCCTCTGTGCGATTTGTATATTCCGCCTGTTGGTTTTCTTCCAACCTGTCCTTTCTGTGAAATTACCATAGGGTGAGGGTGTCTATAGGGTGTTTAAAAAGGTTTCGACTCTTGGCCGGCTTCTGTTGCATTATTATTTGTTTTTTCTTTTTTTGTGTGAAAAGATTTATATCAGACTATATTACTTCTAGCTGTATGCGCACCTTGTTGATTTTGCTGTTGGTTATGCCTTCAGTGCTTGCTCTTGTAGTTGAGAATACTGGAATTGTTGGTGAGCGCCCTGTTATTTATGGTGATATTTTTGTTTATGAGCGTGCTGGGAGCATTTATGCTTATGATATTTCTGAAAAATCCGAAAGTGAGATAGCTCGTGGCAGCAGTCCTTCTTTGTTTGGTTATACTGTTGCATTTGAGACAAAGGAGGACGATGTTGATTTGAATGGTGATGATGATAGGAATGATTATGTTATTCAATACGCTGATGTTAAGGATAAGGTTGTGAAGAATTTGGCAGCTGTTGGGCGTCATCCTGCGGTGTTCTCAAGATTTATTGTTTTCTCAACTAAAGAGTCTGATTTGGGTGTCGATTTTTCCAATGATGGTGATTTGGAAGATAATATTTTGAGGATGTATGATTTTGATGGTAAATCTGTTGCAAATTTGGAGGCTGTTGGCGATTTTCCTGCTCTTAATCAGAGGGCTTTGATTTTTGTGACTGATGAGGGTCAGTTGGGTTCTGATTTGAATGCTGATGGCGACGAGCTTGATGATATTTTGCGTGTTTTTGACAGGGAATCTAGGAAAGTTGCAAACACAAAGCTTGCTGCTGAAAATCTTGTTCTTGCGAAATCGAATAATGCTGTGTTTTCTTCTGATGGCAAGATTGTTGTTTTTGATGCTGTGTCTCATAAAGCTGTGGAGACTGGTCTTAAGGGTGATTTTCCGGCAATTTACGATGATGTTTTGATTTTCGGGCGTGATGGGAGTTTGTATGGTTTGTCTCTCGATACTAAAAGGATTGCAAATCTTAATGTTCTCGGTTCTAATCCTTCTATGTTTGAGGACGTTGTCGTTTTTGTCTCTTCTGAGAAAGATCTTGGCGACTTAAATAATAATGGAAAATCTGATGAGTTTGTCATTCGTTATGCCAGGCAAGAGGATGTTGATGGTGATGGTGTTTTTGATTTTCTTGACAATTGTCAGGCTGTTATGAATGTTGACCAGGTTGATTCTGATAATGATGGTTTTGGTGACGCTTGTGATGAAGAAACAGTGTCTGAAAGCAATGAATCTGAAGAGGTTGAGAAAAAGGAGAGTTCTGATGAATCTGTCCGTAACGATTCCGTTCAATCTTCAGTGCAGAAAGAGAGTGCTTGGTATTGGTATTTGTTGCTTGTTTTGTTGCTGCCTGTCCTGTATTTTGGAGGCAAGTTTGGTTATAATTATTATAAAAAAAGGCAGAAGTCCTTTGGTTTTTAGAAACATTTAAATATGCCCTATTAGGATTTTTATTCATTGTTTTATTTGGGGTGTAAAAAAATGGAAGCAAGACCGCTTGATGCATTGAATCGCGCTCGCGATAAGAAAGTTATTGTTGAGTGCAAGAATAATAAGCAGTATCTTGGCACGCTGCGCGCGTTTGATATTCATATCAACGTAGTTCTCGAGGAGACTGAGGAACGCGTTGAGGGTGAGGTTAAGCGAAAGCTTGGCACTGCCTTCATTCGTGGGGATACTATTGTATTAATCAGTCCGGCATAAAATGTCAAAAGGTTACGGTGGAACTGGTTCAAAGGGTAAGAAGTCTCGCGGAAAGAGTCATGTTCCGTGCAGGCGTTGTGGTCGTTCTAGCTATCACGTTAAGAAGGGTGTTTGTTCCAGTTGTGGTTATGGAAATTCTTCAAAGCTGAGACGTTATAATTGGAAGAACACAAGGAAGCGCAAGTAGTTATTTGTCTTCTTCAAGGACTTTGTATGGTTTTGAGTGTCTTCTTAGTATTGTGTTCTTTCTGATGTCTTCTTTTGTCAGTTCTCTTTTAACAACCCAGTATTCTGCTGTCAGCGGGTTTCTCTGCATGTATCCAAAATTGATTAATTCTCGTCTAAGCAAAGTGTAGTCTTCAAAATATTTTTTTATCGCCTCGTTGACTTCCTGTTCAGAATATTTTCTATCCTCAAAATCTTTCAGCAGTCTTAATAGTATTGCTTGTTTTTCAAAATCATTTCTGGGGAAATTCTTGTTCTTGACGCATTTCTGGAAGAATGCTTCTGTGTCAAACGGGAATTCTACTTTGTCCATATGCTTGTAGAAAAGGATAACTATTATATAATGTATTTGCAAAAAACCACTGGACATTATGTAAAATTTTCATGACGATAAATTTTTGCACTGGACAAGTGCGCATAGCGCATTTAAACTGTTTATTCTCTTAATTCTCTATGAATGTTGGCGAAATCTTTCCGATAGAACTCTGTGAGGCAACAGCATACCTGGCTGGAGTAATTATTGGTGATGGGTATATTCATGGTGGTTTTAAAGGTTTAAAGGCTCCGAATAGTCGAAATTATAGAGTTAGTATTGATTTAACAGACTTTGAGTTTATTTCAACTGTTGCTGAACTTATGAAAGAAATTGTTCTCACCACTGCTACGATTAAGCCGAAGAAAGTTCCACAGGGGCATATGCGTACTTGGTATTTTGCCGTGACGAACAAAAGCCTGTGGTATTTTTTTACTAAAACTCTTGGTGTGCCTGCTGGTAAAAAGAGTCGCGTGGTAACTGTCCCAGAACCAATATTGACTGGTTCTGATTCAATCAAAAAAGCATTTCTGGCAGGATTATTTGATGCCGATGGTGGTATGCGTAGTGATAGTATTGGATTAACAACTGCGAGTAAAAATATGGGTGAACAAGTGGCTATTCTATTCAGAGAGCTCGGATTTGGATGCAACATCAGTAGCTGGCTCATTAAGAAATATGACTGGCGTTACTATGGCTTAAGTCTCCGGACTGGGGAGATAGATAGATTTTTAAAAGAAATTCCTCTGCGGAATGTACGGAAGAAGGAAGCCATATTTGATCGCTTTATTGCGCGGACGTACCGAAGTGGTCTAACGGGCCAGCGGGTGCTAGTTTAAAGCTAGAATTCGGCCAAATTTAGACTCTGGTGGCTTAGTGCCTTCGCAGGTTCGAATCCTGTCGTCCGCATGTTATGCAAAAGCGTAAGCTACATCCTGTCTTTGAAGGTATAAACCCAGAACAGCTTGAAGAGCCTATAGTTGAATCTTCTTGGCGTAAGCCGGTTTTGCTTCTTGTTGGAATTATGATGCTTGTTTTATTTATCTCGTTGTCTTTTTCTGATTTCATGCAGGGTCTTGTTCATAGCAGGACTGCCAGTAATTATCAGTTATTTTTTTCAAACGCTGCTGTTATTTTTGAAAACAACACCCTGCAAATGCTTCAGGAAGAGTTTGTTGTTCATGAGGACAGGGAGATTAAGGCTTGTTTGTTTGGCAGACAGGAGGGCAGCAACTATATTATTAGTAATGTTGAGTTTCCTGAAATCATCCGTGCTAATGTTATTCATGTTGTGAGTGTTCCTTGTCCTGTTGAAACCTTGATTGACCTTCATGGTCATCCTATTAACAAATGTCTTGCCAGCGAGCAGGATATTATTTTTTATGAGGGACTGAAGCGTTCCAATCCGTCTGTGCGTATGATGATTATGTGTTCTAGCAATAGATTTGCACTTATCTAACAGTACTCTTCCGCAGCATTTTTATCGTCGATAAGCACAGTGAAACAAGTACGTTTTGCCTCCTAAAATGTACGGCTTGTACGTGCGAAAAGTTTATAAACTCCCTTCAGTTTTGTAGACCACTAGCTAGGTAGTCGCATCAGTCACCTGCGACATGGCTTTGAAAAAAAGAGGTAAATAAACAATGCGAAATATAGTTTGCAGAAATTGTATTAACAAAAGTTTTAAATACGGTCTACTAGTTTTTCCTTCACAGTCTTTACATCACATAGTAAAGATAAACCCAAAAAACACGGAGGTGTTTAGATGAAAGCAATACAAGCGATAAAAAAGATGGTGGCTTTAGGAATGGGTTTGACGATGGTTGGTGCGACGATCTTCGGAGCGTCCGCAGCAAAACTGTCAGATTTCCCAGCGCCGTTTATCGTGAACGGAACGCCTGCCTCGAACCTGGCGATTATAGTAGGTGACGCAGCAGATGGTTCAGACGTGGTTGGTGCAATTGACATCATCCAGAGTCTGCAATCCCAAGCAGTTGTCAAGACTGCCGGTGCCGGTGCGCCCTCGCAGCTCGTGGTTGAAGGCGACGCAGTGGAAATTGGTTCCACATCTGACTTGTTGGAAATCAACGAGTTTATCGGAAATGTTCGTGAGACTTTGACAGAAGTTGACCTTGACATGTTGAAAGGCGGTCAGATAGTTACTGACAGGGGTAGCTCAGAGTTTAACCAATATTTGAGATTCCCGAACACAACTGGTCGAGTAATCTTCGCTCAGGACGAAAGGGACCGTGTAGGTCACTATTTGAACTATGATTCAGGCGATATTATGTTCCAGTGGGAGCTTGAATTTGAAGAAGGTCTTGCTTCAACACTTGAAGGCAATGACATGGATGATTTGGAAGACGAGGATATCACAATTCTCGGCCAGCCTTTTGTTATTGTTGACACTACTTTGATTAACAAGTCAAATGTCTACAATACTATAACAGCAGGCGGCAGTGGAGATTTGGAGATTGACTTCATTGGCGGTGCAGTTTCAGCAGTCCTTGGCGAGAACGACAAAGAAACTTATGTTGTTGACGGCAAGGAGTATGAAGTGGAAGTGCTTGTCATTTCCGAGACTGCAGCTGACGGTGAGGGTTCAGTGAAGTTTAGAATCAATGGCGAAATCACTGACGAACTTCGTGATGGAGAGACTGACGTGCTTGCAGACGGTACTCAGATTGGTATCCGTGACATTCTTGCAACTGGAAAGGACATCCAAAAGTCGATTGTTCAGTTCTACTTGGGAGCTTACAAAATTTCCTTCCAGGACACGAACTGTAGCGACCAGCTTTTCCTTACAGGAGGCACTGAAGTTAACGAGGAGACTATCGAAGATTCAGCTGTAAGAATCAAGGGTCAATTTATTAGGGCATCTCCTAACTTGAACAGCTTGACAGACTCTGAGTTTGAGATTCAGACCATCACGTACAACTTGTCAGCTGATGCAGTGCTTGGTGACATGTATGTTCCTCCAGGAACTGGTATCAGAGAGCAGTTGGACGAGCCAGAAGGTATGTTGACTCCTAACTGGGATATGCGATACGAGGGTCTTATGGACACTGGTGTCACCTTAGTCAGGATTGATGCAGCTGGTGACGATGAGTATGACTTGGAATACACCAACCAGGAAGGTATATTCTTTGACTTCCCGTTGGCAAGCAGTGATTCCACCAATGCAGGAGGATTGCTCTTCAAGTATGGTGACGATGATGATGACCTCTGGTTCCAGGAGTTCTGCATCGACGGTTCAGCAGCTTGTGCAGCATTAACTGATGCTACAACAATAGCAGCAGGAGACTTTTACATCGGTGATGACGACTTCTTTGTTGTCAGCAACTGCAATGTTCCATCTGCAAAGAACACGTGTTTCTCGCACGTCTTGCGATATGACAACATTGACGCAACAAACAGGCAGTTGACCTTTACCGACCTTGGTACTGGTACTCGCGAAGTGACTTATGACAGCACTACATTTATTGCTGACTTGGTCGTTGGCGGTGTAACGTACAGGATTGGTGTTGATGATGCAGCCCCGCACAACTTGCTTATTGACTTGAATGCAGACGGTATTGTATCCAACTGTACTAAAGCCATTATAGGCATCCAGGGTGAAGGTTTGATTGACTTGGGCTTTGAAGCAACCCCGGCAGCATTGCCAGCAGGTTACTCAGTCCCGGCAGTTAACGACACGTGCCCATCAACAGGTACGCAGAACTGGATTAACCTGACTTTGAGAACACTGCAAAAGGAGTTTGATGAAGCAACCACTGATGAACTGATTCGCATCAACGTTACCTACAGACCAACAAACGAGATTGGAATTGACAGCACTACATTATTGCTTGGATTCTACTATTCTCGCTTGTTGAACCTTGAAGAGAACAACGACTTGTACCAGGCATTGTCTGGGTATGGTGTGTTCTTTGAATTGTTCAGACCTGATGGCAACGAGCAAGCTGAGGACCTGACTATTGAGTACCCACTTTCAGAAAGGGGCGCTCGTGTCTTCGTCACAGGCGGTGTTGTTTCAACAACATCTGTCTCAGCAGGCGGTGTTGAGAGAATACAGCCAATCCAGATTGGTGCTGCAAAGCTAGCATCTGAAGTCAGCGATGTGACTATGTACAACGCAGTTGTTGTAGGTGGTCCATGTGCCAACCCAATCGCAGCCAAACTCTTGGGCAACCCAGAGCCATGCTACGAGTCAGTTGCTCAGAACACAGCAATCATAAAGCTGTTTGAGCACACGAATGGCAATGTTGCATTGTTGATTAACGGTAGAACTGCTTTGAACTCGAGAATGGGTTCCCGTGCAGTCGCAACCGGTGCAATAAAGAATGTTGCTGGCAAGGAAGCTAAGGTAACTGGTACAACACTTGCAGACGTGAAAGTCGAGGCTGTGTAAGCCCGATTTTTTAATTTTTTTTTCTTTCTTTTCTTTTTTTTAACGTGCTGATTTCTTTATGCAAAAACTTTATATACACTAACTTCTCTGTTGTAATAAAAAATGAGGCGGGCTTTACTTATTGCGGTTTTGTTGGCAGTTATCTCTGTTAGTGCTGTAGATTTTAGTGTGAAATTATTTCCTTCTGAGCGTTCTATTAAGCTTAATGAGTCTGCTGTTTTTGAGGTTGAGGTTGAACATTTTTCTCCTGTTGAAGAATTTTTCGAGGTTTATTCTAATGATGTTACTTGGGATGTTCTTACTGATTCTGCGATGAAGGTTGCTCCTGGTGTTGTTTTTAAGGCTAATCTTTTGCTTCGTCCTTTGAATTTGAATCCTGGTGTTTATAGCGTTCCTGTGATGTTTAAGCGCAGTGGTTCTAATGATCAGCATCGTAAGATTTTGTATGTTGAGGTTTCTTCTCAGTTTCCTGAGGATGCTACTTATTTGCCTGCTGTTCGCGGGGTTGCTACTGTTGACGGTCAGATTGACCCTCGTAAGGGTATGACTTTGAAGCTTTCTTTGGAGAACCAGAATAAGCGTTCTTTGGACAAGGTTGATGTGAAGGTTCGCAGTAATGTGATTAATAAGGATTATTCGACTTCTTTGGGTCCTTTGGAGAGGAAGACTTTGACTTTCACTGCTGAACTGGATCCTATGACTCCTCCGCAGAAGGATTCTTTGCAGATTTCTATTATTGTTCCTGAGAAGGAGAAGGCTTTCCAGTTTGATTTGTTCCCTGTGGCTTACGAGGTTATTCCTTATGGTGGCGTTATTCCTTCTGTTGTGAGTGAGAGTTCTTTCCTGAAATACGTTGATAGTGTTACTCTTACTAATGAGGCTAACAAACCCCTGACTCACGTGTATAGGGTTCCTGCAAACATTTTCAAGAGGGGTTTTATTTCTTCCGAGCCTCCTGCGAAGTTTGAGGGTGATGATTTGGTTTGGGAAGTGCCTTTGGAGGCTGGCAAGTCTTTTGTTTTTGTTATTACTTATAATTATCGTCCATTGTTCTGGCTGTTTTTGCTTTTGGTGATAGTTCTGGCTGCTTATTTCTGGTTTAGGAGCCCGATTATTGTGAAAAAGACTGTTCGTGTTGTGGGTGGCGGTGAAGAGGGTTATAGTCATTTGAAGGTTGTTATTGAGTTGATTAATCGTAGTGGGAAGATTGCTCGTCAGATTAGAGTTATGGATCTTGCTCCTAGACTGGCTGATGTTGTGGCTGAGAGCAAGGAGACCATTCTTGCTCCGTCTAAGGTTGTTCCTAATGAGCAGAGAGGGACTTTGTTGAGGTGGGATATTGATATGATGGAGTCTAAGGAGCATCGTGTTTTGACTTACAAGTTGCATACTAAGCTTGGCGTTATTGGCGGTTTGAGCTTGCCTGTGGCTGCTGTTAAGTTTGTCGTCGATGGTCAGGAGCGTGAGACTGTTTCTAGCAAGCCTGAAATCAGATTTAAGAGTTAAATTTAAAAACTGCTTCTTATGTCCTTTAGTTATTCCCCGCGTAGCTCAATGGCAGAGCATTCGGCTGTAGAGCAGTCGCCCACTGACAGAGTATGCACTCAGGATGAATGTGGGTCAGCCAGCATTGAGCCCGAAAGGTCGCTGGTTCAAATCCGGCCGCGGGGATTTTTTTTATTTTTTCGAGAGGTGAACTGTGAAACTTAACTATGTCATCATTCCGTTGATTGCGATTCTTGTTGCTGTTGTTGGTAGTTATCTGACTTCTGGCAGTATGGTTTGGTATAGAACTCTTAATCTTCCTTCTTTCACTCCTCCTGGCTGGTTTATAGGCTTGGTTTGGAATGTTATTTTTATTTTGACTACTGTTTCTGCTTTGATTGTTTGGAATACAATGCAGAAGCACGATAATTTCCATATTATTATTGGCTTGTTTGTTGTTAATGTTTTGTTGAATGTTTTTTGGAGTTTTCTTTTCTTTAATCAGCATTTGATTAATGCTGCTATGGTGGAGGCGGGCTTGCTGGGTTTTAGCGTTTTTGCTTTGATCGTGTTGATTTGGCCGTTTTCCCGTCTGGCTGCCGGCTTATTGATTCCTTATGCTGTTTG
Organism: Nanobdellota archaeon; assembly: GCA_041305185.1. Lineage (GTDB taxonomy): Archaea > Nanobdellota > Nanobdellia > Woesearchaeales > ARS49 > CABMGU01. The sequence continues at coordinate 925 of JBFYLW010000041.1, read as the reverse complement.
GGTTTGTTTTGCTACATTCTTGAATTATGTTATTTGGACTTTGAATTAACCTCTTATTAGAATGAATGTTATGTATGCTGCGTAAAATATTATGAATGTTATTCCCTGCCATCTTTTTAGTGTGTGTTTTGTTCCTATGAACATGAATATGAACAGCAGGAAGGTGGCGATTAGTAATAATATCAGGTCTGTTATTATGTTTGGCACTTGTAGTGGTGCTATGAGTGCTGTTATTCCCATTACAAAGAAGATGTTGAATATGTTTGAGCCTACTACGTTTCCTACTGCCAGGTCTATTTCATTTTTTCTGGCTGCGATTATGCTGGTCATTAGTTCTGGGAGTGAGGTTCCTACTGCGATTATTGTTGCTGAGATGACGTATTCGCTGATTCCTATTTGTTGGGCTATATAGACTGCTCCTTGGACTGTCCATCTTCCTCCTAAAAACAAGGCTATTAGTCCTCCTATTATCAGTGCAGTAATTGCTAGTTTTGAGTGTTTGTGCGGTACTACAAGGGTGTCTTGTTTTTCTTTTTTCGCCATTTCGAAGACGTAGTATAAGAAGATTATGAAGAAGCCGAGAAATACCAGGCCGTCTACCCTGAATAAAAAGTTCTGTCCGTGTTCGATAATTGCTTTGTCTGCGAGGATGAATAGCATTGCTGCTGCGAGGAAGGAGAATGGTATTTCTTTCCAGACTGTGGAATGTTTTACTTTAAGGGTGGTGAGGATTGCGCATAATCCTAGGATTAGCAGTATGTTTGCCATGTTGCTTCCTATTATGTTTCCAAATGAGATGTCTGCTGTGCCTTTTAATGCTGCGAAGATGTTGACGAATGTTTCTGGCAGTGATGTTCCGAACGCTACTATAGTCAGTCCGATTACTAGTGTTGGAATGCCTAATCGTTTGGCGAGTGATGTTGAG
>JBFYLW010000040.1:0-3119 GCA_041305185.1 Nanobdellota archaeon | reverse complement strand
ATAACCGCCCAAAGCATTGCCGATAGCTTTGTATGTTGTAACACGACCTTTCGGCACTTTTTTGCACAAAGCATACACTTTGTCAGCAAAACTAATACTTGAATCTTCTTTCATATTCCTTATGGTCGAACCATTCGAGAATAATATTTAATATCATTAATTCATCTTCTTTAATTGTATAAATTAATCTCCATGAATTCGGCAAATCATATTTCCATAGATTGCTTATTCCAAACTCTTGAATATAATTTTTCGGCCACAATCTTTTACAAATTTTTGTGCCACACGCGGGATTTCTTTTTAGATCTCTTATTGCCCTATCGATAAATTCGTATAATTGCTTGTCATGAAACTTTCCTTTCATCAGCTCTTCAAAACTTGATTCAATTCTTTTATCGCAGAACGAAACGTAAACAGGCTTATCGTTCATCTTAGTTTCAATCCCTTAGCCAGAATCTTTTTGATACCCTCAGGATCCCACGTCCAAATAATGCAGCCATCTTTATCTATCATGATCTTTCCAGATTCCTCCAAATAACCCAATATCAGCTGAAATGTCTGATACATCATTTTCTTAGGCAACTTCTGCCACAACTGATATTTTCCGCACTGTTGACTATATTTTTGAATAGTCTTCTCCACCATAATTACTGATTCCAGTGTTGGACTATGCAAAACAATTTGTTCCATATTATATAACTATATATAAGAACTCATATATAAAACTATTGACAGAACAGTCTCATATCATTCCACCAATCATCCACTTAACACCGCCAGCATTCTCTGCAACTGCGCTCTAGACGGATTCCTACTGTAATCCATAGCCAGCTTAATCCACTTCTTGCTGTTAAAACCATGATGCATAACATAATTGCAAAACTGCGTCACATTATGAACATCCTCAGCCTTCCTGGCACGCTCAAAATCAATCAAAACAACCCTTTTACCAATAATAACGTGCTTGTAAGGATTACTCATCTCCTCCTTATTAACGCCAATCAAATCAAGCTGGTAACACTGCTCAAAAACCTTTTTGCAAATAGATTTCATAGCTTTACGACCAACAAAATCACGCAAATACCTGCCCTCAACAAACTCGTAAACAAGATAATTTTGAGAATGAAACAAATATTTAGGACCAATACCATGCTTGTTAACTAATCGAAGCATATTAGACTCGTGCAAGAGAGTATCAACAGAACTACCTGGATGCTTAATCTTCACAGCCACCTTTTTATCATTGTATTTTCCAGTAAAAACATAACCCCTTTTGCCCTTGGCAAAATACCTCAAGTTACAAACGCCCTTTTTTTCAAGTTCATTCAACAAAGCACTGCGCTTAATCAAATAAACAAAAATATCCTCGAAAAACATATGAGTCCTGCCAAGCTCTTTGCCAACAAGCATATTACGCTCCAAAATATTATGCACCTCAGGAGTCAAACTCGAAAAAACAAGCAAAACAAGACCATCAGGCTTCAAATAATTATTAACATCATCAAGAAAACGCTCAATAGTCTCATGACCACGCTTACCGCCTTCTGTTGTGATATCTCTAACCTTATGGTCCTGAGGCAAATAAGGAGGATTAAAAATAATAGTGTCAAAAAAATGCAAATACTTTTTTTCTTTGAAAGGCGAAAACAAATCACCAACAACCCAAGTAATCTTCTTATGACGCTTATGATTGGAATATTCCTTACAGTAAGCAATCGCTTTCTTGTCGATATCGACGGCAAAAATTTTTGAAGTGCGCTTGGAATGAGCAGCCTCCCTTGCCTGCAAACCAGAACCAGTGCCCATATCAAGAACAACACCCTTAACATGCTGCTTAACAAACTCCTTCAACAAAAAACTATCTTCCTGAGGCTCGTAGACCATAACAAGCCACTACACATAAATATATAAAAGAGTTTCCAAATACAAACACCATGAAAACAGATTTAGTAGTATCTGCATACATCTTCAATCAGGAAAAAGTCCTGCTAATCCAACACAAAAAACTAAACCTATGGCTGCCAGTAGGAGGGCACATAGACAAAGACGAAACACCAGACAAAGCAATCATCAGAGAAATAAAAGAAGAAACAGGATTAAACGCTGAATTAGTCCACAAAAGCAGCGCTCCAATAGCAGGAAACACCAAAGAAAACCTAGCACTGCCATTCCACGTAAATGTTCATTCAGTAGGAGACCACGACCACTGCTGTTTATACTACATATGCAAACTGCTAAGCGGCAAAGTCACAATAAAAAAAGACGAACTCAACAATGCAGAATGGTTCACAAAAGAAGATTTGAAACAAGAAAAAGTGCCAGAAGACGTCAGACACATAGCGTTAAGAGCGTTTGAACTGTATGAAAACCGATGAACAAGGACAATACATAGAACTAGCAGACTTTCTGAAATTCTTAGGCTTAGTTGCAACAGGCGGACAAGCAAAACTATTGATAAGAAGCGGAGAAGTAAAAGTAAACAATGAAGTAGAAACAAGAGTAAGAAGAAAATTAAGAGACGGATTTGTAATATCCTGCAAGAATTCCAAATATACAGTAGAATTCAGCAAACTTTCGTAACAATAGTGAAAAACTTACAATATTTCTCGCGATAAACATATTAAGGAGTATTACATTATTGTTTTTATGAAGCAAAAAAAGGAGTGGATATACAAAGAATATAATATTCCCTGCACAATGGATCCCTGGCAGTTTGCAAAAATGTGCGGACAAAAACCCAGACCTCTAACAAAACAAGAACAGGAAATATGGAATGAAGCACAAAAAATGCTAGCAGAGGCAAGAAAATGGAAGAAACCGAACCACTAAGTTTCATGTTTATGATTACCGGCACTCCAGGAGTCATGGGCAAGGACAGATGGCAGTTGAACATAATCGAAAAAGGAGTTCCAAAAGAATTAGCACTTGCCTTTTTGCGTCACTACTTGCGTGATGAAGAAAACAAATATCACGGATTCTTCAAAGATGAATATCTCAAACTACTTTAACACGCCAACACACTTCATCTCCTTATGATTGCAAACCTCGCACTCCCAAGTAACATACTTAGAATTACCGCTGATAGTAGCGAACGACTTATTCATCGGACTTTTGCATTT
>JBFYLW010000039.1:0-3604 GCA_041305185.1 Nanobdellota archaeon | reverse complement strand
CGCTCAGACTCCCGATAAATATCACTCGCACTAAGAGCATTCAGAATAACACAGTTATTATCAACAGCAATGCTTGATTCATCAGCATAACGCAATTCAATAACCGGCTGAGAAGGAGTAGCATCAGCACAAGTCTTCTGAGGAAGAACAGAACCAGTATTATTGGTCAAACCACGCTCAATAACCCTAACACCCTCCAACTGAGCCTCAAAAAAATACTGCGAGTTCGCCAAGTCCTCAGCAATAAGACTCTGAGAGTCATAAGTCACAGTAAAAACAGGAGCAGACAACAAAACTTTCACTTCCTCAGGCATCACAATATATTCCAAATCGCCAGGAAAAAAAAGAAAACCATGCTCGACACCACCAATCTTGGTAAAAAACTGATTATCCTTATAGGTAAACTGATAATCATTATAATCCAACCGGGTAACAGGACGGAATGAATCTAACACAACACCAAATACGCTAAAAATCATAACAAAAGCAATAAACATCCCAATCCAAACTTTCTTTTCCATAAAGACGAGGGCAATAAGAGAGGTATTTAAGATTTATGAAGAAAAGTCACTTCATCTTCCTGCGAAACTTATTCAACCGCTCATATTCCTCTTTAGTCGCATTACCGGCTTTGCATTTTTCTTCCAATATCGCAAGCTCATCACGATACCCTTTTCTCAACTTTTCCATATCCTTTTTTGAAATTGTCATGGTTTTCCTCCTGCGTATTTACAAGCCCCTGGAGGGAGTTGCACCCTCGACCTGCGGTTCTTTCTGCAAGATACGAAACCGCCGCTATGGCTACTAAGCTACAAGGGCAACTAAAGATTCTTCAGCAATTCTTCCTTAGACTGCAATTTCTTCTGACACTCCCTGCAAACGGCATGAAGCTTTCCAGCCTTGTCCTTAACATAACCTCCAATTATTTTCTTCAGGAAAGTCTCAGCCAAAGTTTTATTGCAAATATCACATTTCATAACAAAACACGTCAAAACCGGCGTATATAAAGGTTATGCGGCAGCAAACTTTTAAAAACCCGCTTCCAAGAAACAAACATATGCCAAGAATAGCAATAGTAAGGAAAGACCGGTGCAACCCGCAAGGATGCGGAGGCTACCTCTGCGCAAGAGTATGCCCGATTAACATGCAAGGAAAAGACTGCATAGTCCCAGCACCCACAGGAGACAAAAAGCCAAAAATAGACGAAACACTATGCACAGGATGCGGCATATGCCCAAACAGGTGCCCATTTGAAGCAATTGACATCATCAACTTACCAGAAGAACTTGAAAATCCCATACACAGATACGGACAAAACGGATTCCACCTCTATTCACTGCCAACACCAATCTTTGGAAAAGTCATAGGCATAGTAGGCAAGAACGGAATAGGAAAATCAACAGCAATCAAAATTCTAGCAGGAATGCTAAAACCAAATTTGGGAACAGACAAAGAAGCAGACTGGAATGAACTCGTCAAATTCTTCAAAGGCAAAGAAGCACAAACATACTTTGAAGCAGTAAGAGACGGAAAAATAAAAACAGCATACAAACCACAACACGTAGAACTAATCGCACAAACAACCAAAGGAAAAGTAGGAGAACTACTAAAAAAAGTCGATGAAAGAAAAAAGTTTGACGAAGTCGTAGACGCATTACAATTAAGAGAAGTATTAGACAGAGATGTCACACAAGTATCAGGAGGAGAACTACAAAGAGTAGCAATCGCAGCAACAGTGCTAAGAAAAGCAAACTTCTACATCTTTGACGAACCATCTTCTTACCTTGACATCAAACAAAGAATCAGAGTTTCGCAGTTCATCAAATCATTAGCAGATGAGAATACCGCAGTTCTTGTTGTAGAACACGATTTGATAATTCTCGACTACATGACAGATTTGCTGCACATAATGTACGGAAAAGAAGGAGCATACGGAATTGTGAGCCTGCCAAAAGCAACAAGAACAGGAATGAACATCTACCTAGACGGATACATACCAGATGAAAACATGAGGTTCAGAGACCACAAAATACAATTCTTCACAAAACCACCACCAAAACCAATAAGCAAAGTAATGCTCACAATGTGGGGAGCAATAGAGAAAAAACTAGGAACATTCCACTTAACATCAAAAGAAGGAAGCATAGGAAGAAACCAAATCATAGGCATACTAGGAGAGAACGGAATAGGAAAAACAACGTTTGTCAAAATACTCGCAGGAGAAATAACACCAGATTCAGGAGAAGTAGACACAAAGATACGAGTATCATACAAACCACAATATCTGGAAGCAAGAAACGAAGAATTAGCAATAACAATACTGAAAGATGCAGTTGAAAAATATAATAATCAAATAATCAAACCGCTTGAGATTCATAATCTTCTAATGAAACCGCTGAATACCTTGTCAGGAGGAGAACTACAAAGAGTGGCGATTGCACGCTGCTTATCACAACAAGCAGACCTGTACTTACTAGACGAACCAAGCGCGTACCTAGACATCGAACAAAGACTAGCGTTCAGCAAAGTCATAAGAGACATTGCAGAACAAAGAGGGGTAAGCATACTCATAGTAGACCACGACTTACTGTTCATCGATTATCTTGCAGACAAACTAATAGTATTCGACGGAATACCAGCCAGAAAAGGAAACGTAGAAGGACCATACTCAATGGAAGACGGAATGAACAAATTCTTAACAGACTTACACATAACAATGAGAAGAGACAAAGAAAGCAACAGACCAAGAATCAACAAATCAGAAAGCAGACTAGACAGAGAACAGAGAGAGACGGGGAAATTGTATTACGTGTGAAAAATGATTACGATAAAAGAATATCCTGCAAACAAAGACCACTATGTCCGACTTTTGAAATTTGGCAAGGAAGTTCTTGATATTTGCAAAAAACTGGGAATAACCCCTGTTGTTTGGGGCAGTTTAGCTTATTTTGGCTATACAAAAGACAAAAACGCAGTCATTCATGATATTGATTTTTTAATTCCAAAAAATTGCATAAAAAAAATTATGGAAACAGGAATAACATATAATTTTGTTCCAAACTGGAACTTGGTTCAAATTTTCAAGAACGATTTAAAAATTGAGTTTGATCCTATTGAAGATTATTACAAAAACGGACATGGTTTTGAAGATTTTAATTTTGATGACCTTATTGTAAAGGTCGTCAAGCTAAAAGACTTAATTCAAATGTATAAAAAAGCAGCAGAAGTCAGCAATGACAAGCCCGAACTGCACTGCAAAAAACTTGAAGAACTCAAAAAACTTTCTAAGCACGACCCCGACTTTCTCCCTTAACAATGCCCGCCGCGATAATGTGCGCAATTCTCAACGGCTCTGGAATGTAAGCGTGCAAAGTGGTTAATTTCAGGTATTGCTTTGCACGGTCCAAATCCATATTGATAAACTGAACGTAAACGTCACCAACTTTGGTTGGAAGAGGAAGTTGAGTGATAAGCTTAACTTTCTTAGACATTTTAAGATTGATTAATGTCTTAATAATGAAAGGAATGTCAGGATACTGACGAGTCACGGCAATAATTGGGATTTTTGTAAGCTTGGATAGTTTTGGCAGGTCAACAATGTTAA
>JBFYLW010000038.1:0-27480 GCA_041305185.1 Nanobdellota archaeon | reverse complement strand
ACTACTTTAACACGCCAACACACTTCATCTCCTTATGATTGCAAACCTCGCACTCCCAAGTAACATACTTAGAATTACCGCTGATAGTAGCGAACGACTTATTCATCGGACTTTTGCATTTCGGACATTCCAGATCCATGTTTCCACCTCTCTTGCTCTACTGCCTCACAATACTCTTTAACCCTTGCAACAATAACAGGTAAATAAAACTTTTCAATTTTCTCAGCAAACAACTCATGCAAAGGAGCATTTTCTGTAATTCGATAAGTGTTGCCAAGCTTCTCAACAACAAAAGCATCCTTCAAACGCTTAACCTGACGCCTAATATTAGATGAAGCAATGCCTGTCAAAGGCAAATTATGAGTTTTTCTTGACAATTTAACAGATACCTCAATATCAGCAAGAGAAACAGGCTCAGGAGCTTTCAAAAGAGACATAAACACGTCCACAACAACATCACGACCATCAGCAGGCTGCAACAAACCAATGCTCAAACAAAGCTTTTTAACCAATTCTCTCCCAGTCAAACGGTAAGGCTTCTCGTACTTACGCAAAGTAAGCTCTGCCAAAGGTTTCTCCTTATGATTCATACGGCACACACGCAAACTGCATTGCCAAATACTCAGGCAAGCCCTGCTTAAAATAATTCACGAAAAAAGCATAACTAATGCCGTCAAAAGAAACATCCTTCAAACGACGAACATACTTGCAATAAACATAAGCATCAACCACATTGTAAAGAGTATCAGGATAAGCAGAAGTGAAAGAACTATCATCCTGAGAATAAATCATTTTAGCCTCATAAGCAGGATAATCAGGACCATAACTCACAGTCAAACCAGCGCCAAAAGTCTTGCCGGTAAGCGAAATAACCTTATTATCACGCCAATAACCAATAATGAACTTAGTATCATCAGCATCAAAATTACGAATCCTGCCCTTATCATCATAAAACAACTTTGTAACAACAGAACCACGGGAGATTTCGCTTATCCTGTCATTCTTATCATAATTAAACTTGGTAGCTCCAGCAACACCCCGCTTAACACCAATTAAACGGTTCAAACTATCATACTCCATGTACAAAGTCTCCTTAAAACCCTTAACCTCAGACAACCTGCCAAGAGAATCATACCTGAACAAAAACGAAGTAGCACCAGAATCAATATTGGACAACCTGCCAGAAAGATAAGCAAACTCAAAATTCTCAGAACCAGAAATACTAATAAGTTTTCCATCCTCGTAAGCATACTCCCACAAAGCACCAGTCTTCTCAACACGCAACAAACGATTGTCTTCAGACAAACCGTAAACAAAAGTACCAAGACTCCCAGTCTGCTTAACAGTTCTCGTGGCAGGGTCATCAAGCTTTTTGACTGGTTCAACAATTCTTTCTTCAACAACAAACTCTCTAACAGAAGCAACAGGCTCCAACTGAGGCTCAACAGGAACAGAAGCACAAGCAACCAGCAAGCACAACAAAAAAACTAAAAAAGCTTTCATTTAATTAAACAAGCCCGCAATCCAGGCCCACAACCTTCCAAAAAAGCCAGGCTCTTCAGGAGTTTTAGTAACATTCACTTCAGAAGCTGTGATGTTAACACTTAAGTTTTCAGTCACGTTTTCTTCAGAAAGATTAACTTCAGGAGTAACATTAACTTCTGGAGTAGTATTTTCCTTTTTTTCAACAACAGGCTCTTCAACACCCAACATGTCAGGAGAAATACACTTACACTTCTCAGTGCAAACACCAGCATTACCTGCAATAGTACATAAAGTATTAGGAGGGTCACAATCCTCATCACCCTCAACCTTCTTATTACCACAATCAGAAGGAGTGCTTGCCTTACTGACAAGATCCTGAACAGCCTCTGGATTGTAATCCTTAGGAATAGTCTCATTTATAGTGCAACCACAAGTCTTAGGATTACAGGACAAAGACATATTAATCAATACGCCGAACTCAGCACACTTATCTTCACCCATACCATCACAAACCTCAACACCCTCCCGAATATTATTACCACAGAACGCCTTGTTAACCCTTGGAAGGCAAGTACAATGAGCAGTATCACAGGCAGTATCAATCTCAAGAACAGTGCCAAGAGCATCACAAAAAGTAGAATTTTCAACACCCTTCTCACACAACTCAAACTCGTCAATAACACCATTCCCACAACGGAAATCAGTAATAGCCCAATCCAGCTGGGCATAAGCCACTGGCAAAAGCAGCAAAGCCACCAATATCAACACCTTTTTCATAACAAATGCAGAATAACAGGATTATAAAAAGATTATGGTATTCAACACTTATCCAAGAAAAACTTGAACGATTTATCCTTCACTTTTTCCTCTGCACTAAACGCGTGCTTGCGCATAGGCTCAGCAGAACCAATCTTCACAGAAGCACCGCACTTCTCACCAATCTTTTCACTCCACTTCTCAATCATCTTAACAGCAGCAGCATCAGACTGAACGTAAACATGAGCTTTATCAGCTTTCAACATACCAGCCTCTTTTCTCAACTGTTGAACACGGCGCATAATCTCCCGAGCAAAACCCTCACCATCAAGCTCAGAAGAACGCTCAACATCAAGATAAACAATACCTAAAGGAAACTCAACCTCAACAAACTTCTCAGGAACCTCGCGCTCAACAATAATGTGATCTTTATTCAGCTCAACAGTCTCCTTATCAATCTTCAAAGAAAACTTGCCATCCTTTGCAAGCTGGGAAATAACATTATTCGCAGCAAGCTCGGAAAGCTTAGTCATAATCTTAGGACTCAAAGCGCCAAAAGACTTGCCAAGCTGACCCGCATTAGCCTTAATCTTAGTCTTAATCTCAACAAACTCCTTATGACCATGAACGCTCTTGCAATTAGTCTGAACTTTAATAACGTCTTCAAGCTCCTCAAGAGCCAAAAGCAAAGTCTCGTCCTGAGAAACAATTTCAACTTTCTTAATTGGCCAGCGCAACGAAATCTTAGCCTTCTCGCGAGCAGAAAGAACAGCCTGAACAGCCAGGTCAGCAACAGTAATCTGCTTCTCAAGCTTTGAATCAATATCCTTCTCATTAAACTCAGGCCAGGCACAGAAATGAACACTCTCCTCGCCGCCAAACTCCTTAAAATTCTGCCACATCTGCTCTGTAATAAATGGAGCAATCGGAGCAAACAATTTCAAAACAGTTGACAAGCATTTGTAAGCAGTAAAAAGAACAACCTTTCGGTCATTCTCCTCGCCAACAGCAGCCTTATCACGAACCATCTGAATATAACTCCTGCTAAGCGTAAGATAAAGATCTTCTATGACTGTGGGAATCTCATTAAGCCTATACTTCTCAAACAACCCAGTAACAGTCTTAACAGCAGAATTAAGCTTTGAAAGCATAAAACGCTCCTCAACACCGCACAAAGACTTCATAACAACTTCATCCATCTCAACAGGATTTGCCTTAAGCTCTTTTGCAAGATTAATCACAAAGTTCTGCACGTTCCACAAAACAATCAAATTCCTGTGCTTAATCTTCGCATCCTCATGATTGAAACTCAAATCAACACCAGGCTGGGCGCCGCCAATCTGATAATAACGCAAAGTATCAGCACCATACTGGTCAATAATCTCATTAGGAGAAATAATATTCTTCAAAGACTTCGACATCTTCCTCCCAGAAGAATCATTAATGAAACCGTGCATGAAAACAGACTTGTAAGGAATCTTGCCAAAACTAATCATGCTCATACACATCAAACTGTTAAACCAACCACGAATCTGATCCTTACCCTCAAGAATCAATTCAGGAAAGCCCATCTCCTTGAAAGCTTTTTCATCAGAAGGATAATTCAAAGTAGCCCAAGGAGCAACACCAGAATCAAGCCATACATCCAAAACATCAGGAACGCGAACCATATCCTTGCCACAATCACACTTAAAAACAACCTTGTCAACCCAAGGACGATGCAAATTCTCAAGCTCCTTCCCAGTAAGCTCCTTAAGCTCAGCACGAGAAGCAACAACCTTGTGCTTGCCACAAACACAAGTCCAGATAGGCAAAGGAATACCCCAAAAACGCTGCCTTGAAATACACCAGTCCTGCAAAGACTTCAACCAGCTATCAAACCACTTGTTGCCAGCCCAGTCAGGAACCCAATAAACCTTCTTATTAAGCTCGACCATCTCATCCTTCAACTTCTCAACAGCCAAAAACCATTGAGCAGTAGCCCTGAAAATAACAGGAGTCTTGCAACGCCAACAATGAGCATACTCGTGCTCAACCTTAACGACATCAATAATGAGATTTTTCTCCTTCAACAATTGAACAAAACGATGGTCATCCTGCTTTGCAACCCAGCCGGCAAAAGGACCCATACTCTCAGGAAAACAACCATGCTCATCAATCTCATTGAAAGCAGAAATACCGTACTCCTTGCCAACCTCGAAATCCTCAGGACCGCAGCCAGGAGCGCAATGAACCAAACCAGAACCAGCATCTGTAGAAACATATTTCTCGGACAAAACAACAGAATAAGCATTCTTCTCCTTATTCTGCTCATGGAATTTCACTTCATCCCTGAAAGGATGCACGTACTTAGTCCCTGCTAATTTTTCTCCCCTGATTTTTTCAAGCACTTCATATTTTTTACCAGCAACAGCTCCAATCAATCCTGCTGCCAACGCTTCTGCAAGAATCCAGACCTCGCCATCAACCTTCGCTCTAAGATAATCAAAATCAGGATGAGCCATAACAGCCATGTTAAAAGGCAAAGTCCAAGGAGTAGTAGTCCAAACAATCAAAAACTCATTCTGCTTTCCAACAACAGGAAGCTTAACAAAAATAGAATCCTCACTTTTCGTCTCATACTCAAGCTCGTGCTTAGCCAAAGCAGTCGCACAACGAGAACACCAAGTCATGCTCTTCTTGCCAAGATACAAAAGCTTCCTATCATTAGCCTTAGCCAAAGCCCACCAAGCACCCTCAATATACTCATTCTTGATAGTCATGTAAGGATTCTCCCAATCCATCCAAACACCCAAACGCTTAAACTCCTTAACCATAGGCCACAACTGAGCAAGAGCAAACTTTTGGCACTCATCAATAAAACGGGAAAGACCCAACTTGTTCAAAATTTCCTTCTTATCCTTAATGCCCAATTCCTTCTCAACAGCAACCTCAATAGGCATGCCGTGCATGTCAAAACCAGGCTGGTCCCAAACATCAAAACCATTCATACGCTTAAATCTAAGAACAGCATCCCTCAAAGCTTTACCCCAAGCGTGACCAATATGAATCTTGCCAGAAGTATAAGGAGGACCGTCCAAGTAGTAGAAACGCTTCTTTCCCTTGTTCCTCTTCACAGCCTTATCATAGATTTGGTTGTCATTCCAAAAATCCAACACTGAAGGCTCTATAACCTTAAAGTCATAGTTCATGTATCCAGAAGAAAAATAAGGAATTTAAAAAGGTATAGGATTATTGCTGTCGCCTGCGCAACAAAGCATAAAGAACGCCAGCAGCTGCAACAAGAGCTCCGCCAATCTGGAAAACCCTCTGACCCCTAGTATTGCTATCCCTGGTCTCATTTACAACATCATCAACTGTAATGCTTTTCTCAATTTTCTGCCTTTGAAAGTATCTCTGCTCAACATATTTTTGATCTGGCTCAATGCTTACCATGCAACTTGCATAAAGAACTGCAGCAAGACCAGCAACGGCAGCAGTAATTCCTAAACCACTGGCAGACCTATCATTTCTACGTGTATTGTAAGCAGGTCTCCATCTCTGAACAAGGTTAGCCTGACAGTCAGTCATTTCCTGACCTGCAGGAGCAGGTGCAAGAAGAGTTCCCTCGTAAATAGTCAAAGCATCAGGACGACTAATCCTTACGGCTTGAGCACCAGCTGCAACTGGAGCCAATGGGTCGTGATAATCATTAGCAACATTATTAGGATGCCTGTAAAGCCTCTCGAAAGCAGCACAGTGCTCTTCCTGATTGTTTCTTATCTTTTCTAGTATTTGTTGTGGTGTAGCGTATGCCATTTTTTTATTACCTCTCAGGTTTTTTAGCGATTTCAAGTATATAAATCTTTCGATTTTGTAGTCTCTGATTAGTAGTTATTTTCCGGTTTTGGGTGGGCAATCAATGCATAACGCGCACAGAAATCTTATCATTCATAATCCCCTAAAGAATACCCATTCATGGCCTCCACTCTCCAGTCACACGAAACCGGACTTTCACATATCTTTTCATCTCTTCGACAACCATTGATTTAGGCTCATAAGCGTTAACACAATGAATGTGAGTTCCTCTTGAAGCGAAAAAATCAAGCGTGGGATAAGTAACAGTCCAATAATCCCTGATGCGTTTCAACATCGCATTTTGAGTATCATCAGTACGCCCCTCCTCTGCACGAATCCCGCTTCTCTTCAATGCTTCACAATTAGGAACATTAGTAAGATTCCAAACCTCCCTAAAATCCAAAAAATCAGACAATTCCTCTGCCTGAGCAGGAGTCCGGCACATTCCATCAACAAGCAAATTTTGAGAGTCAGGATTAAAAGAACCAGAAGCCATCCTGGCAGCAACCGCTCCTCTATACATTGGAATCATAATCTCATCTGGGACCAGAATGCCATTCTGCAGATAGTCATTTATTTTTTCCGCCAACTCGCCACGGGCTTTCTGCGCCTCCCTCACCAAATCGCCGGAAGGAAGATGATAAAAAATCCTGGGAAACTCAGCAGATACTGCTTTTCCCACAGTGCCTTTACCTGCACAGGGAATTCCAAAAAGCAAAATTGAAGATATACGGGAATCTTTAGCCATTTTGTGCTGGAACATATAGTCTCTATATTAATTTTAGCGCAAGATTTAAAAAAGGGCTTTCTGCAACCCGAGAATATGCCACAAGAAGCGATAACAGAAATAGACATGGACGTTTATTCAAGAAGAATAGGACCATATTTCACCTGGCTCGAAAGCAAAATAGAAGGAGGCTGGGAGCAAAGCGAATCAGTGCCAAAAGACGTCCTAAAAGAGGCAAAATACCTTGCAACCACGATGAGAGCAAGATTCATACTCGGAGTATCAAAAGGAGACTTCTCAAAAGAAATACAACGAACACTCGAACTATTCGAATTAGCATTGGACGCATTCCCATCAGAATGCGACGAGGTAGAATCAAAAGTGAAACATTTTGTAAAAGGAGTATCAGAAGAACTAGGCGCAGAGTTCATACCGGCAACCTACAGAGAGCCAATAACACCACAACCGCCAATGCCAATACCATTCCCGACACCAGGACCAGAACCAATGCCAGGACCAGAACCAATGCCCGAACCTGAACCTGATGACGAAAAAATCTCGCTCAAAACAGAAATAAAGGTACAACCTGTCAAGAAAATAAAAGCACAAAAAATAACAAAAGCAAGATTCTCCAAAAAACCGAAAATAAACGAAATAAAGACAGCACCAGCGGAAAAAACAGAACCAAAACAAAAAACAACAACAAAAACAGACAAGCCAAAAAAAGGCAAAAGCTTCTTTTTAGTGCGCTGGGTAAAAGGATTCATATTTGGAGAAGACTAAACAATCACTTTCTTAAGCTCAGAAATATCCTCAAAATCCTTATCCCTTGTAACCAAAGTCAATTTGTGCTCAAGAGCCTGGCTGGCGATAAAAAGGTCGGTAATTGATTTTGGCTTGCCAAGCCTATCATACTTGTGCTTCAAATAAGCCAGCCACATTGCTGTTTCATTAGTTGTGTGCAGTACACAGAATTCCCACAAAAACTCTTTTGCCTCAGCTTTTTTTTCATCACTTTTCTCTTCAATTCCATACAGAAATTCTACAGAGGACATGAATGAGATGCACGCCCTTGCTGGGTGCGCAGCAAACATTTCCTTTAATTTATTAACGATCGATTTATTATCTTTTTCCAACTCAAAAAGAACCGAGCTATCAAGCAGAAGAGTCACGTTCTCCAGCCATACTCCTTGCGGATTTTTTTCATTCGCGCTTCAATCTCATCATATTCTTTAGGGGAAAAAATAGATTTGTGCCTGAATATATTGTCCCAAAAACCTGATGTTTTCCTTCCATATTCGTCCACCAAAACCTTGAACATGGTTGCAGCCTTCATCCTATTCCGGACAGCAAGACTCTTGAAATCAGTCCAGGTCTCATCATCAATACCCTTAATGGTTTTAACTTCGCCCATGAAAGGTAATAAAGTAATACTAGTATATAAGTATTACTTTTTTAACACTTCCTTAACAATCTTTTCAAAAGAATTCTCCTCAAAAAACGCTCTTGCCAATGCATAAATCTGGGGGTGAACAGCAACACGCAAGCAAGCCATATGATTTGCCCTATCTGAAAATGATTTTGCATAATCAGAATTCCAATCAAACAAGGACTTCACATCATGATTCACCCTGACGGGAGCATACTCAGAAGAAAGCTTTTTCAGGCTAGGAACCCCGGCAACAATAATGTGACGCGCAGGAATCCCACTCCTCTTAGAAATTTCGGATTCCAAACTGTTTTGAATTTCAGGAATCTTCCAAGCCTCATAATAAGATGAAAGAACATCAGGATCAACGCCCTCAACCAAAGGAGCAATTTTTCCATAAACGAGCAAAGAATAAACAGGAATCTCAACCTCGGACTCTGTCTCAAAACCCTTATTCTTCAAAACAGCAACAGTGCCATGAGGAGACTTATGATAAATGCAAAGCAGATGACGCATCACCTCGCGAGCATCAGGACTGGAATGATGACACATAGTATACTGAAACATTGTATCTGTGAATCTCCAAAACTCCAACTCCAGCCCCTCTTCAGGAACAAAATCAAGACTGCCATTATTCTCAATCCTGACCTTGTCAAAAGGAGTATTTATTCCACCCATAAACAACATCTTCTTCTGATAGGCATCAGCGATCTGAGTCTGAGGAGAATAATACAACGCCTCATACTGTCTCGCACGAAAATCAAGAAAATCAAAAGCCTTTTCAGGATTCTGGTCAACAACAACCTCTCTGCCAGTCCACGCAAGCCAGTTCAAAACATCAAAAGAATTGAAATCCTTCTCAAAACCACACTCATGAGGATCAATCATCAGATAATAAATACGGTCGGCGCCAAATGCACCATCGACAATCAAATGAAGAGGATTGCGATGCTCAAACAAATCAACAAGCTCCTCAACATCAACAACATCCTCAAGAGCAGACTTATCCTTTCTCAACAAATCAACAGCAAACCTCTCGTGATCAAAACCACACTTTGCCCTGAAGTAATCCTCAGTCGCATGAGAACCAGTAAGAGTGCCATAATCATGAGTCAGGGCGTAAGCCAAAACCAAAAGCCGGTCCTTATCCTTAATCCCAAAACGGTTGCACATCACATTCGCAACATGAAAAACACCAATAGAATGCTCAAGACGCGACTGATTAGCATAAATGCCGTATAACTGATTAAGATTTCCCAAACTCATAATCCCTCTCAAACGCTTAAAATTCTCGCAATTCAGAACATGAGAAAACATGGAAGTATCAACAGCAACCTTGCCGCAGGAAAAGTCCAGCATTACCTCCTGAAAAGACTCAACAGGATACCTGTCGCGAGATGGAATGGCTTGGCCAGTCTGAACCTTCAAAGTATCAATATCAATCTTCAAAGAAAGCTCATCATAGTCAGGACGAGGAAGTTTGTCCTGATGCCCTGCAGTCTGTCTAAGGAAAAAATAGCGGTGCTCAGGCTTTCCAAGCTTTGAACCCAGACATTCCAAAAGAACACGAGGATGATAAGCAAAAAGACGTTCATTTTTAACAATAAAACCATCCTTAAAAGCCATTGTCAAAGGATCAAGAGATGCGTTCGCATAACGAATACGAACTTCCAGTTCACTCAGAACCGGCAAGTCAACAATTCTGGTGTTGCCCAGCAAAGTACGCGCAACATACGTGCCTTCCCTGACCTGTTCAATATCACGATGATGAATGTTCAACTCCATCTCATCAAAACCCCTCACAAACTTAAGCCTAAGAATATAATCATCAAAAGGCAAAACAAGAGGGGTGCCTGTAATCTGCTTAAAATCAACAGGGACAGGAACATTGCTGCCGAATGAAGCCCGCCAAAAATTCTCAACCTCAACAAAACCATACAAACGCATAACGCTGCCAACAGCATTCACCAAATCAGTAGTAGAGGTATAAACATCAATAGAGTACACATCATCAATGATTCTCTTAAGCCCTGCATCCTCAAAAGCCTCCTGAGTTTCAGGAGAAACAAATTTAACATTGGCAAGCCTTGCCTGAAACAAAGGATCACAAAGCACATCTGCAACAATACTCCAAGGCTCCTTATTCTCGGTCAAAACCTTCATCGCACAAACAGGATCGCCAGCCAGCAAATCCTCCAAATTAACATCAACAGAAGAAGCGATCTGCTCCAACTCAGCAGGCTGCTGTTCACGCCAGTGCCTGAAAACCTCACCAAACGCAGGAACGCGCTCATAAGGCTGCTTCATAAAACACTTAGCAACTTTATCAACGAAAATATTTGAGAGATGTACCACTCGGAAGTAGGGCATAAACAATCTTTAAAATAATTTCGGGAGTAAAGAATATAAACGAAGCCTTTAAAAACATTAAAAGAATAAACAGTGCTATGAGAATATCAATCTGGATAGGACTTCTAACGCTGGCAATAGGAATATTTCTCTCATACCTCGCAGATGCAATGATACAGACACAAACAACAGGAACAATGCAGACAACAGCAGCAATAATTGCATCAGTAATGTACATCCTGATATCTGCAAGCATGCTCGGCACAGGAGCAGGACTAGTACTCCACTGGCTATTTGGATTTGCGAAACACTGGAAAGCATACATAGCAGAAATCATATTTGCGATGATAATATTCATAGTGGGATTAATAGTCACAGCATTCAGCGGAAACTGGTGGACAGCACTCCAGGCATTCTTCACATTTTTAACAGCCAGCACAGCACTATTCTTATTATCATTCATCACGATGTTCGGCGGAATAATACAAGGAATCCTAAAAGTAAAAAAATATGTCAAAAAGAGATTAAAGAGGTAAAATGAACGCGGAAAAAAAGAGGTTATTAGCATTCATAGAAAAGTCAAAATCGTTTGACAACAACTCAAAACTTAAGCTAATAGAATTCGTATCCGGAATAAAACCAAGCACATACGTAAAACTCAGAATAGAAAAAAACCTGCACGACAAACACGAATTCGAAGACTTGCTGAACGAAAACCAGATATTATTTGAAGCCAGCAAACCAAAAGGCTATGAAGAAATAGACGCCATAAAAACAAACGCAGCACACTGGAAGCTCAAAGGAACCTGGTACGGATACGACCTATTCAAAAACAAAGAATACAACGCAAGATTCCTCGAATATGTAACACTGCTCAGACAGCAAAAACACGACACTGCAGACAAATTGGCAGGAGTCATATATGGCTATCCGCAATGCTGCATTGAAACATTCATCAGAGAACACAACCAAAAAGAACTAGCAAAAAGATACAGCGCTTACCAGTACTTCAAAAGACTCCACGATTCAGACAAAAAATTCCCATTCATCTCACATACGCCCTGCTCAACAGTGTGCAAGCAGACAAAAAAACTGAACCTGCAATACGCAAACTCAGTCAAAAGAATAGCACCGACATTCTACAAAAAATACTCCAAAAAAAGAACATACAGAATACCAGTAATAGTTGATGTAGAAAATGACATGATAAAATGGAAAAAACAGGACGGGCACGATTACACAATAATAACACAAAAACCACTCGAAGGCAAATACTGCCTGATAAGCTGGCTCACACGAGGAAAATACAAACGAGGAACAATACTCGACGCGACTCTAACGCTCCAATATGATTATGCAGAAATATACGTGCACAAGAAAAAAGGATATCTGAAGAATTTCCATCACGAAAGAAAATTCGCAAAACCATGAATCATCATGCTTTTTATTTGTCGCTCTGGTCCTTGACTGACTTTTTTTCCCCTGCACAGGCAAGGGGAGAGAAAAGTCACCTCGACATGTCGAGGCAGAGCGGCGAAGAGGATGGATGAATGAAATTCTTAGAATTGGCACATCTCTATGAAAAATTAGAGAATACAAGTTCTTACATAGCAATGAAAGAGATACTCAGCAAATTCTTCAAAAAAGTCTCCAAACAAGAGCTTGAACAGGTGGCATATCTTTCTTTGGGGCAAATAGCAAGCCAGTATGCAGATATAAACCTTGGAATGGCAGACAAAATGGTCGTCAGAGCAATCGCAGCAGAAGGAAAAGAGGAAATTGTCCTCGAACAATACAAAAAAATAGGAGACATAGGAAAAACAGCAGAACAATATCCGGGCAGAGGAGCACTCACGATAAAAACTGTATTTGAGACACTCCATAAAATAGCACTGGCGGAAGGAACAGGAAGCCAGGACAAAAAAATAAAATTACTCGCAGGACTATTATCACAGGCAAGCAAACCTGAAGCAAGATATCTCGCAAGAATTGTCGCAGGCGATCTAAGACTGGGAGTGGGAGACAAAACAATACTTGACGCAATGGCAATAGCATACGCCCACAAAGAAGCAAGAACTGAGCTGGAACACGCGTACAACATCTGCCCTGACATCGGAATAATAGCAAGAACACTCGCACACAAAGGAATGACGGGAATCAAAAAAATAGGCGTAAAAGTGGGAGTGCCAATACAATCAATGCTCTGCCAAAGAGTAAAAGCAATAGAAGAAATCAAACAAAAAATAGGATATCCGGTAGTAGTTGAAGAAAAATACGACGGGGAAAGAGTGCAGGTGCACAAAAAAGGCAGCAAAATAAAACTTTATTCCAGAAGACTGGAAGACATAACACTGCAATTCCCTGATATTGTAGATGCCGTGAAAAAAGCAGTCAAAACAGACTGCGTGCTAGACAGCGAAGTAATGCCGATAGATGCAAAAGGAAATCTATTGCCCTTCCAAATACTAATGCAAAGACGAAGAAAATACCATGTTGAAGAATATGCAAGAAAAGTGCCAGTAGCATTATTTGTTTTTGACATACTTTACGCAAAAAACAAGTCGCTCATAAGAGAAAAATACGAAAAACGATATTCAATATTGAGGAAAATACTTCGACAAACAGACAAGATAAAACTCGCGCTGCAGAAGATGTGCAAAGACTCAGACTGCATAGAAGACCTGTTCAACAAAACAGTAGAACACGGCGGAGAAGGAATAATAGTCAAGAATCTGCACGGACAATATCAAGCAGGAACACGAGGATGGAACTGGGTCAAATGGAAGCCAGAGTATGTGAAGGGGTTGAGAGACACATTTGATTTGGTGGTAGTAGGAGCATTCCACGGAAAAGGAAGAAGAGCAGGAACATACGGAGCACTATTATGCGCAGTTTACGACGAGAAAAAAGACAGATTTTTGACGTTCTGCAAACTAGGAAGCGGATTCAACGACAAAGAACTGTTTATGCTGCCAAAAAAGTTCAGGAAAATAGAACACAAACCAGCAAGACTGGAAACAGCAATACAAGCAGACGTCTGGCTCAACCCGACAACAGTGGCAGAAGTGACAGGAGCAGAAATAACAAAATCACCAAACCACACAGCAGGATATGCGCTGCGCTTTCCGAGATTTTTAAAATGGAGAGAAAAAAAGCCAGAACAAGCAACGACGTTCAAAGAAATTCTAAATATGGTTTAGCTGTTACTTGATAGTAGTAAAGTTTATAAAGGATTGATTGCTATTCAGCACCATGACTGACGGAAAAACATACACGCTGTTTGATTGCAAACATTCATTAGCAGACATACGCGAGTTTCTGCCTGACAATGGAGCTTCAGGTTTAGAACTAGAACTGCGCGAAGGCGTTAATGTAGATGAAGAAGACTTGAAAGGATTGCTAGCAAACTTTCCACCTTTTCAATACACTTTGAGAGGAAGGATGAGATATGCGACAAATAAAGAAACTGCTGAAGAAATGAAAAATATTGTCAACATGATAGGTCCTTCAATGTTCAATCCAGACGAACGCATCAGAATGGAAATCGTCTACCACGACGGAAAAGAATGGCAACAGTTCCGTGAATAGAAAGCTTTAAGTTCAGAATTTGATTAGTTCTTTACATGAAAAGAGCAATCATAGTACACGGATGGGGCGAAAGCCCAAAAACAAACTGGTTCCCCTGGCTAAAAAAAGAACTTGAGAAAAAAGCAATATACGTAGACGTGCTAGCAATGCCAAACCCAGACACGCCAGAAATAGAACCCTGGGTAAAACATCTTGCAAAATACGTAGACACTGAAGCAGACAATTATTTGATAGGACACAGCATGGGATGCCAGGCAATACTAAGATACTTGGAAAACAGACCAGAAAACATCAAAATCAAAGGAGTTCTCCTAGTGGCAGGATTCATAGATTCCCTTTCAGAAGCTGTGATGAAAAGCCCAGAAGATGCAAAAATAGCACAACCCTGGCTGGAAACACCGCTCAATATCAACAAAGCAAAAACAATCCCAGGAAAAATAATCTCAATATTCTCAGATGACGACCCATATGTTCCAGAAGACAACTGGAAAAAATTCGAAGAACTCGGAGAAGTAATCATTTTGGACAAAAAAGGGCACATACAAGAATTAGAAGAACCAGAAATCCTCAAAGCAGCACTCAAACTACTCCAGTAGACACTGGACAACCACGCGCACAGGGTATATAAACAAATAATTTCTGAGTTAATCTGTGAGACAGAGCACACTTCTAGAATTTGAAATACCAGTTTTAACAGTCTACATACCAATAAGAAAATACCCGTACAAAAGACGACAAGGACTGGCAGAACTACAATTGCGCAAAAGATTAGAGAAACAAGGATGGAAAGTATGGAGAGGCGGATTTGTGCACGCAATAGCAGCAGACATCTACCCTGCAGTCAAAAGAAAATACGTGCAACTGGCAGAACTGATAGTTGAATTATACGGGGACAAAGCACTGGACTTACTATGCTATCTGTGCACAGTACACCACGGAATGCCAGACCTAGTATGCTACAATCCGGCTTTGAAACAATTCAAGTTTGTTGAATGCAAACTCGGACACGAAGGACTAAGCGACAGACAGGTAACAACAATACAAAAATTAAAAGAATCAGGATTTACAGTAGAAGTGCACAAACTCGTCGAGGAATGCACAAAAACAAGAAAAGCAGAAGTGAACTTAATAACGAAAGAGAAAAAAATACTTGAAAAAGAAATGAAGCTGACACGCTTTATATACAGCAGAAAACCAAGAGTTGAAAGAATACAAGCAGTAGTATGCGATTAAAAAAGCTTATTGAAGCTTTCTATCGTCTCATATGAATGTCTCAAATTTCTAATCACTTTATCAGCAGAAGGATCAACCCTGATTTCCAAATCATCACCAAGCGTGTAGAATTGAGGCTTTCCATCACCACGATCATAAGCAGAGAGGCCTGTAGCTTTGTATGTGCCTTTACAATCAGTCATCAAAAGAATTACGTTCAGACCATCAGCAGGTACAGTCAATCTTGACGCAAAATGGAAAATTGCACCAGCATGACCCTTAGTAATGCTTCCAGTAATCCTGCTTTCATCAAAAGACCTGTTTTTATACGCGGCAACCAACTTTGCTATATCTGTCCCCTGAATATGCAAAAAGTTCTTCATTTTCCCCTGTACGGCGGCAAAATATAATTCGGCTGCTCCATAAATTTAGGCGGAACGCCACGATAATTCTGCTTCCAGGTAGCAGGACCAGAAGTCTTAACATAATTATGGTCGGTAACACAGCCGCTTAACAAAGCAGCTGAAAGAATAATTCCTGAAACAATTTTAGCCAAGTTCATAGTGTTACTATGTAGTGGTGGTATTTAAAGATTTCTATTGCTCTCGAAACAATTATAAACAAAAAACAGTTTTTTTCATTAAAAATGAGGTCAAAAACAATCTATGTTGTAGGTCACATTAATCCAGATACTGATTCAATCACCAGCGCAATATCTTACGCGCATTTCTTGTGTGAAAGACACAAACACCACATTATTGCAGCTGCTGCAGGCAGTCTGAATCCTGAAACCAAATGGGTTTTAAGATACTGGAAAACAAAAAAACCAATGCTTTTGCAAGATGCAAAAGACAAAAACGTGATAATAGTAGACCATAATGAAATCCATCAAGCTGTAAAAAACATCAGACAAGCAAACATTCTTGAAATAATCGACCACCACAGAATAGGAGATGTTGAAACAATCCATCCAATCCCTTTTGAAAACGAACCAAGAGGCTCAACAACATCAATCATAGCTGACCGATTTTCCTGGTTCAAAGTCCCCATATCCCGAAAAATGGCTGGGCTGATACTGTCAGGCATTCTCTCAGACACGATTTTGCTAAATTCTCCCACCACGACAAGAAAAGACCGTGAATGGGTCAGAAGACTAGCCAAGATTGCCGGAGTCGACTACAAAAAATACGGCAGAAAAATGCTGAAAGAAGGCTGTGATTTAATCAGATTTTCTCCAAATAAAATTCTGTTAACCGACTTCAAAACTTTTGCAAAAGGAGACAAAAAAGCAGGAGTCGGACAAATCACAGTCACATCCACAATTGATGCACTTCATAAAAGGCATGTTTTATTAAATGAAATGGACAGAATAAGAATAAAAAAGAATTTCAAATATGTCTTTTTGATGATAACCAACATAATAACATTACAAACTGACTTATTAATATCAGGAGATTTGGATAAAGTCAAGAAAATATTCAGAAAACCAATAAACAACAACACCATTGTATTGAAAAATGTGGTATCAAGAAAAAAACAAGTACAACCCTACGTTCTTAAATTAATATAAAATTCATGCCTTCTGGACGAGAAAACCATTGCGGGAAGGCAAAATGCGCACTTTCTGACCCTTCTTAATGTGCAAATGCTCAGCGAGCTCTGAAGGAATGCCAACAACAAGACTCTTGCCGCTGATGGTTACCTTGCGCGGAAAACCAAATGTGCGCTTCTTCAGCTCTTCAGTGCGAGATTCTAGCTCATCAGCCTGTTTTTCAGTAAAAACAACGTTGTCGCACTTCGGACATTTCAAAGCAGACACATTATGCAAAGGAATGTCTTCTTCGTATTCATAATTGGCTAAAATGGCGGGTTTTAGTTCCACGTCACACTTTCCGCAATAATATCCATCTTTGCTGACCATTTTTTTCTCCTTAACCGGTAAACGGTTATTATTCTTTCCTGCCCTTGTTGAACAGTGTAAACAACAATTATCGTCTTGTCGTTGAATTCAAGCTTCTTTCCGATACGAATTTCTTCCTTGACAAAATCCCTGAATTCAAGACTGCCATGCTCAATGCACTCTCTAACTTCCTCTTCAGAGATGCCTTTCTTTAGCATTCTTTCTTTTGCATGCACTGATAATATCATGATTTGTCACTGATAGTATAAAAAACTATCGACTATACCAAGAATGCACCTTCTGCTGGGAGCGCCAATACTCTGAAACAGACATGGGCTTGCCACCATCAGGCAAAACAGGACAGCGCATAAAACGCTTCTCCCAATAAGTAGGTTCATTAAAAGATTCCCTGACAAAATTGTCCTCTTTAGGAGCATTCTGCGAAAGAAGAAAATAAAGCCGCTGCACCTCTGCATCATCGATAATGCCATCCTTATTGGAATCACAACTGTGCACCAAAGCAGACAATTGATTCCCTGAAATATCAGTACGCTCCAAACCAGCAAGATAAACACTGTGAGCCTGCTTTGTAAACAAAACATCATTTGATGTCCGAATGTCAGCCAACTGGACACTGCTCTGAACATCAAAACGCTTGTTAGCGGAGTAAAGCAAGCCAGCAATACCCAAAGCGCCAACAAAAAAATAAATTTTCCAATCATTCACATTCATTACAACCACCCCTCATCTTAGACAAAGCGCGGGAAGCCTCAGCACCAGAAATAATATTGTCAAGATTCCCGTCAATCGTTTTAATCACGTAAAACCGGTTGTTCATAAACAAAATACGAGTCTCCACAGGGAACTTCTTCATGCCCTCAACAAAAATATCAGTGCCATCTGCAACATTATCCTCTAAAGGAGGACCTTTATACGGCAAAGCAAGCCTGCCACCAGCAGTCTCTGGATTAAGCCAGTAACCACACAACTCAATAGACTCATCACGGTCAATGCAATTATCCTTGTTGGCATCAGCATACTCGAGCAAAGTATGAAAATGCGAATTGGCATTTTTTTCATCATACATCAACTTTGCACCAGCATACTCCATATCATCGATGCATCTCTGAATCAAGCCCGATGCATTTTGGGAAAAAGACATCGGCTTTACATACTCAACTTTCTCTTGCTCAACCTTTTTTTCCGGCCCTGAATAATTCAAATAAAGCAGACCAGCCAACCCAAGCACGGCACAACCAACAATTGATTTAATTTTGCTCAGGTTCATTTTACATCACCAAGACAATATAAGTCAAACTACTTAAAGAACCCATAAGACGAGAAAACTGGAATAATTGCAGGTTAATGTGAAAAGTTTACAGAAAATCAAGGAAAAACTGGAAAAAACGATTTTTAACGCGTATCTTTCAAATCAACACCACAATAAGGCATTTCATTACCTTTGTAAACAACAACAGGATTGCCATCAGGCCAGAATTTCCTCTTATGCAAACCAATCTCGCCATTCGCAATAGCACGCAAAGCAAACCTCAAAGCAGGCCAATCACTTATGCGTTTTTGCTCATCCTGGTGTTTGTCTGCAGCTAACTGAGAAACAGGTCTTTCTCCACCATACGTGTGCCAAGGACCAGAAACGAGAATAGCACCAGCATCAGTTTCAGGGTCGACAATAATAATAGAAGAACGAGTACGCTCCTTTCCAGCATTCAAAGCATCATAAACAGCATTCTCTCCAATAAACTTCCTATTCCAATAATGGTCAACCTCGCCAAGCTCGGCAGGATGAACATTATATGCGCGATTGTTAAAACGCCTCAACAACGCACCCTTAAACAAACGCATATAACCTGCAAGAACAGCGCCATCAAACTCGAAACCTTTCTCACACTCAAGTTCACGAACAATCTCCAAAAGCGTCAGATTAAAACCAAGACATTTTCTTTCGTATTCAGCCTTACCCTCAACAGTCTTCTTCGCTTCCTCCCAACTGCCACAATACTTAAAACCATTCAGATGATGATGCTCAATTCTGAAGTCTTTTGCATAATTAATAGCTCCAATAATCTCTCCCTTCTTGTTTTTAGTCTTATCAGTCAGCAATACATCAATAGAAAAATTACTTCCCGGCTCTCTCGACGCGAAAACAGCCTCTCGAAAATTAGTGCCACTGCCAGAAGCAAGAGCCAGAAAATGCGCAGGACTGCCCGGATTGTGAAGAAGCTGGACGTCGCTCATGCTCAATCCCTCCCAGAAAAGTAAACAGGCTTACCGTCAGAGCCTTTCACGTTGGCAAGCGCAACACCAGTCCTGCCATCAACAGCAGACTCAACCTTACCAACAATCCTCGCGTTAAGACCATATGTCTTCTTCAATATGTCAATAACAGCATCAGGATCTGAAGTAGTCACAAAACCATCATTACCCATCGGCCACTTTTTATAGCAGGTTTCCAAAGAATTGCCCAACTGCTGAGCAAAGAAAATGTCAGCAAAAGAAGGCGGGAACAAATTCATAACCTCTGCAAACAAACCATGCTGAGCCAAAGGACGGGCAAGCTTATCCTTGTAAGCGCCACCACTCATATGATAAACAGATGAGGCGAGCCCTTTGTCCAGCAATTCTTTGAACGCAGGATACAAAACAATAGAAGGATTAGTCAAATATTCCAGGAAATTCCAAACAGGATATTTTTCTCCTTCAACCTCAACAGCTTTGTCCAACTTATGCCACTCGTTTCCAAAAGCCTTAATCATAGCCTTGCGCTTATCACGAGCACCATTAGAACGCATATTAAGAACACCACTGATAGCAACAAGATACTCACCAGGCGAAGGCTTAGGAGGATTCCTCAAACACTCCTCATCTATCGTACCAACAGCAGCACCACTGATATTGAAAGCAAACATACCATCACGATGACCGCAAAGACGCTTGCCAGTATGCTCTAACTGCAAAATATACGCGAGACCCAAATCCTTGCTAATCCCTTCTGCCATTCGTAAGATGTCAAAAAAACTATACCACTGAAGATTCATCTCAAAGACAGCAGAAACAACCTTAGCCTCTCCTCTAAGCTTCGCAAAATCATCAAGAACCATTGCAGCCTGATCATAATTAGCACGATTCAAAATCATATGAGGATTGCCAGAAACTTCTGCACGACGAGCATAAAAATCAGGCTTAGTGCCAGTACCATCAGCACAACCCCTCACAAGCTTTCCCTTCGGGTCAAAAACAGCAAAAGTAATATCATTCTGCGTAAAAACTCCCCGATTAAATTTCTGTTTATCAGCCAAAGAAATCATTGTTCCAGAAACATTCGCAACAGCCTTCACACGGTCAGGACCAAGCAAAGCATCCTCGCCATCCAAAATAGAAAGTTCATGATAATCAGCAGAAGAAGCCAAAGCAGTGCCAATAATTTCCATATCAGAAACACTGCCCTCGCTGGCATCAACAACATTCAAAAAAGCAACAGGAGAAACACCAATAGTTTTCGCCTGAAAAACAAGATTGTTAACCATTGACTTAGTATGCCTCTCAGGGTCAAGAATTTCAGAATCACCGCAGGCAGAATGAACAGCAACAACCTTATCCTCAGGAACACGCACAACAGGAAAACCATTAATCACATCAACAAGAGAAGAATTCTTCAAAGTCGGAGCAGTCAAACGCCTCAACAAAGAAGAACCAATCTTCTTATCCTCAATCTGCTGCAAGTAATCGTCTTTTTCAGTCATTTGTGAGACCTCTCAACATCACGCCAGCCGATATCAGTGCGATACTGCAAGTTATTGCCCTCAACGGAAATCAAAGAAGCAGCATGATACGCCAAAGCACGAGCCTCAGCAACATCGACAGGCGATTTGGCATGCCCAACAACACTGACCAGCCTGCCACCATTAACATAAAACTTACCATCCTGCTCCTTAACACCAGCGCCATAAATCGTCACGCCAGGAACCTTCATCGCGTCTTCCAAACCAAAAATACGCTTGCCCTTAACAAGCTTAACAAGATTCCCGTCAGGATAACCCTTCGACGCAACAACAACACAAACACGAGGATTGCACTCCATCTCAATATCAAGGTCATCCAAATACCCATCAATACAAGCATTGGCAATTTCGGACATCGGAGTCAAAAACTGGGGAACAACAACCTCTGCCTCAGGAGCACCCCAACGAGAATTAAACTCAACAA
This sequence comes from Nanobdellota archaeon, assembly GCA_041305185.1. Taxonomy (GTDB): domain Archaea; phylum Nanobdellota; class Nanobdellia; order Woesearchaeales; family ARS49; genus CABMGU01. Next base: position 5,973 of record JBFYLW010000038.1, on the reverse strand, counting down.
CCTTAGGACCCTCCTTAGTAATCATCACGCCAGTGTACAAAACACCAACATAAGAGTTGCCCTCTGCACGCATGCCCTCAACAGCAGGACGGATAATAGTATCATCAATCAAGCACCTGAGCTCAGGCGTAATAACCCGAGCAGGAGCAACCGCGCCCATCCCGCCAGTATTAGGGCCCAAATCATAATTATCACGAGCCTTATGATCCTGCGCAGCACCAATCGTATTGAAATTACCCTTAGAGTCACAGAATGTATAAATCGAAGCCTCCTCGCCAACCATACCCTCTTCAATCAAATAAGTCTCTCCGGCTTTTCCAAAAGACTTCATCTGTAATATAGCATCGCGAGCTTCCTCCCATTTTCTCGCAGGAATAGCGCCCTTGCCACCACACAAACCAGCTGCTTTGATAAACAACAAACCATCAGGATTTTTTTTATAAAAATCAACAGTGTACCTGAAAGGTATTGCATCGATGGCGCGCCCTTCTTCAGACTGAAAAACTTCAAATTGTGGATGAGGAATATCATGCCTCTTCATAAACTCACGAGACCACTGCTTATCCCACTCCAAACGCGAAGCAGCCCGAGAAGGGCCAAGAACAGCAAAACGTTTTTCCTTCAACGCGTCAACAACACCATTAGCAAGAGCATCATCCTGGCAGACATCAACAAGGTCAGGACGATACTTTGAAGCAGCAAGACACACAGACTCAGGATCAGTGTGTTTTGCATTACCAAGAACAAGAACATCCTTGCCAGTCCTATTCGCAGCCTTAACAAAATCATTCCCGGCAGTAAGAATAACCTGACCAACCATCGGGTCACGCAAATAAGCATCAGCAACAGCGTGAGCACGCGCACTACAATCAACAACCATCACAGTCAAATCAATTTTTGAATCTCTTTTCATAATTCCACCTCACTTAAAATATTTTAGAGCATTAACGAACAACTGCAAGCCAGGACCTTCTGACGGCATTTCTTTTCCAGCGCGCTTGTACAACTCCTTCAACAAAGTCCAATCAGGCCTGTGCGTGAAATCAACAGCACGCTCAGGATGAGGCATCATGCCAAGAATTTTTCCAGACGGGTCGGTAATAGCTGCAATATCATCAAGAGCGCCATTAGGATTGGCAGGCAAATTCTGAGAAGTGCAAACCTCACCCTTAACATAACGAGCAGCAACCAAATCATTCTTTTTAATCTCCTTCAAAACCTCAGGCTCTGCATAAAACTTTCCCTCGCCATGAGCAATAGGCAAACTAATCTTATCAACGTTTCTTGTCCAAGGACTGTTGCCAGAAAACTGCAAATCAACCCAACGGCAAAGATAACGAGGAAACTCATTATGAATCAAAGCAGCAGAACGAGTGTATTTTTCGTCAAGATTCGGCAGCAAGCCAAGATTCACCAAAGCCTGAAAACCATTACAAACGCCAAGCGTCAAATGATCTTTTTCAACAAAATAACGCAATTCATCCCACAAGTCCTCATTATTCCTGAAACGATTAGCCCAGGCATAACCAGAACCAGTATCATCACCGTGAGAAAAACCGCCAGGAAACATCAAAATCTGACAATAACGCAAAAGCTCAGGAGAAAAAATCAAATCATTCATATGCGCAATTTCCACTTTCGTTTCAATGCCAGTCTTTTCGCCAGCAAGCTCGAAAGCATACTTTGACTCAAACTCGCAATTCGTGCCATGTTCCTTCAAAATCAAAACGTCAACCATCAGAAATCCCTCAACGTAGCTTTATATGGCTCTAACGTTTTATTCACATCAGAATCAACGACAGTTTTGCCATTATACTGCACAACAAATCTGTTGTCGTCTCTAACAGTACCAACTTGAGCAAACGTGTGACCTTTCATCAATTCCTCAAACTTTGCCCTGTTTTTGGGATCAATTGTCACAACACACCTGCCCTGACTCTCGGAAAACAAAGCGTAATCAGCACGAGACCACTTGCCGGGAAGATTATCAATAGAAACATCCATGCCGAGCAAGCCGCCCATAGCAGTCTTTGCCAAAGCAACACCCAAACCGCCAAAATCAACACTCTTCGCAGAAGCAACAACTCCTTGTTCATTGCACTTCTGCAAGGAACGATACAATCTCGGATTCTTGTCAGGATTAGAAACAGGACAACGATTGCCAACAAAAGGCTTGCCACGCTGCTGCTCGCCAACCATCTTGAAATACTCACTGCCACCAAGCTCGTCGTGAGTATCACCAAGAACATAAACAAGGTCGCCGGCAACCTTTGCATCCAAGGAAACAAGATTCTTAACATCATCAACCACGCTAATCGTGGAAACCAGCAAAGTAGGAGGAACAGAAATCGTCACAGGATTGTTATTCTCATCATAACCCTTGAACGTGTTAAACATACTATCCTTGCCGGAAATAGGAGGAGCATCATGAGCAATAGCATGATCGGAAAAAGACATATTTGCAGCAAACAAATCACCCAAGTTCGCCTCTGAGTCTCCAGGCCAGCAGAAATTATCCAGCAAAGCAAGATGGTCCAAATTCGCGCCAGCACAAACAGCTCTTCTTACGGCGGTATCTACGGCGCAGGCAGCCATATGATAAGTATTAATGTCGCTATAAGATGGGCAAATACCCTGAGAAAGAACAACAGCCTTCTTTGAAGAAAGAACAGGACGGAAAGCAGAAGCATCAGCATAAACACGACCATTACCCTGCAAAGGCTTCAAAGCACTGCCACCCTGAACCTCGTGGTCATACTGCTGAGCAATAAACTCCTTGCTGCAAATATTCAAACGACCAAGCATAGAAAACAAAACACCAGTCAAATCATCAACAGCAGGAATAACAGGCTCCTCGTGCTTGACAACTTTCCTCTCAGCAAACAATTCACGCTCAGGCACACCATCGTGCAGGAAGTCAAGATCGACATCCATAACATTCTTGCCATTATAATCAACAACACATTTGCCGGAATCATTAAACTCGCCAATAACAGTGGCCTCAACATCACGCGACTGCATTAATTCAGAAAACTCTTTCCATTTATCTTTAGGAACAGACAAAGTCATACGTTCCTGACTTTCTGAAATCCAAATCTGCCAAGGAGACATGCCAGGATACTTAGTCGGAGCTTTATCCAACTCAACACGACACCCACCGCACTCCTTTGCCATCTCAGCAACAGAACACGACAAACCACCAGCACCATTATCAGTAATACTGGAATACAAATTGCGAGGCTTTGCTTCGAAAATAAGAGCATCGTGCATCTTCTTCTGAGTAATCGGGTCGCCAATCTGAACAGCACCAGCAGGACTGCCAGCATCCATTGCCTCAGAGGAAAACGTAGCACCGTGAATGCCATCCCTACCAATACGACCACCAACCATCACAATATAATCGCCAGGCAACGCTGCTTTCTCCTTCTCACCAGAAACAATTTCTTCCAAGCCAACAGTGCCAACATAAACTACAGGCTTCCCACTGTAACGCTGGTCATAAATAGCAAAACCCAATTCGGTGCCAATACCAGAACAATTACCACCAACATTCACGCCATCAATAACGCCAAGACCAATCCTTTTTGAAGAAAGCATTTCCTGAGTGAAATTAGGACCCTTAAACAGCTTGCTTTTATCCCTCGGGTCACCCAAGCAGTAACCATAAACATTAGCAACACACTTGTGACCTTTACGAGTGCCCATCGGGTCACGATTCACACCAACAATACCAGTAATCGCACCACCAAACGGGTCTAAAGCAGAAGGACTATTATGCGTTTCAACCTTATAAGAAATATTATGCGTCTCATCAAACCTGATAACGCCAGCATTGTCAGAAAACAAAGAAACACAGAAATCCTTGTCACCCTTTCTTTTTCTAATCTGTGCAGTAGAACCCTTGATGAACTTCTTGAAAATACCCTCTGCAACCCTCTCAGAATGACCAAGACCATAAGTCATAGTAATCGGATTGGCAAAAATAGTATGCTTACAATGCTCAGACCAAGTCTGCGCAATGCTCTCAAGTTCAACATCAGTAGGATTCCTGCCTTTCTCCTTAAAATAAGCCTGAACTGCTTTCATGTACTCCAAACTCATAGAAAGAGGACCATTCCTTGAACCATCAGCATTAGCAACACCCTTCTTTCCAATAGTTTCTAATTCCTTATCATCAACATGCAGAAGGTCGACCAAAGCAGCAGTCGGTTGCTGATGAAGATTAACACGAGGATAAACAGTATTCATGCCCTTATCATTCAAATACTGCTCACGAGACTTAATCTTAGCACGCTGAATAACAGGGTTGTACAACCCATCAGCAAGTTTGCAGACCTGCTCCTCAGACAAGTTTCCTGAAATAAACATCACCTGAGAAGAACCAACAGGAATCTTCCGACCAAGCCGCGCTTCAATACCCTCGCTGACAGTATGACCGACATTATCAGTCACGCCAGGATGAAAACCAATCTCAACAGCCCAATCAAACTCGCCAGGCAAATGAGATTTGGTAAAAGCATCCTGAACAACAGGATTCCTCAAACCCTCAGCAACACTCTCCAACTGCTCAGGAGGAAGCTCAGCATCCAACGTGTACGCATCAACAAGCTCAATTTTATTTACATCAAAGCCAGCCTCACGAAGACTCTTAGCCCTAACCTCAGCACGAGAATCCTCAACCTTTGAAACGACTTCAATGCGGGACATTAGTTCACGCTGTCTTGTATTTTTGTCTGATGCCGTTCAGCATATCCCTATACTGCATGGCTGCTTTTGCAGGATCCTTAGAGTTAAGAACAGCTCTGCCAACATTTACAATCACTCTGTCGCCAAAAATCTTAATGACGTTATCTGCATCACCGCCCTGAGCGCCAACACCAGGCATCAGGACAAGCATATCATCGCCGACATACGACTTGACACACTTAATCTCATCCAGAGAAACGTGGTTTCCAGGGCTTGGAGCACCGATAACAACACCATCCCACTTATAAGCAGCAGCAGCACGAGCCAGCTGAACATACTGCGGAACAAATTTGCGATGACCAAGTCTCGGATGCATCATCTCAACAATATCATCAATATGGTAATCTCCAGAATTTTCTGTAACATCAACCAGCTTCATCTTCTCTGTCTTGTGCTGCGGATTACTCATAATGCACATACCAATAACTCCCAAGCCACGATTGTGACCCTGAGTTGCAACCTCCTCAAAATTACCAGGGAACGGCGAATACGTCACAGCATCAAAACCAAATTTTTGGGAATGATACCAGCCAGCATCATTAGTGTTGCCGATATCAGGCAGCTTTCTATCCCAAATAGCAACCATGTAGTGTTTGTGAATCCTGTCAACAAGCTTCTTTTTATCCTCTCCAGACAAGTTCTCAACGAAATTGCCGTTAGGCTTAACAGCAGCAGCATAAGGGCCAATCTTATCAATGAAATCAAGACACCACTGCAGCTTATCAGCACCCTCAGGCAACGTGTTCTCTGTACCTTGCCAATACTCAGCAGGGTCCAAGCCAGCGCACAAAACAGAATTCTTACGCGAAACAGCCAGCACCCACTTCTCCAACAAAGGAGTCTGATACAATGTTTTTCCATCCCCTATCGCACAAACCGACAAACCATAATGGTCCTTTACCAAATTATCAAGAGCCTTAAACTTGTTAACATCAACAAGATGGTCACCATAACGCTCAACAAACCTCTTGGCACGGTCCTGCTTGCCGCCACTAGGGTCGAAAAATCTGGCAAACATTTTCGCGCCCTTTTTTCTAAGGAAATTCTTGCTCCATTTTTCAGGGTTCCTGAAATAAGCAACAGCCTCGGGATTTTGGGAATGTTCCCTCAAAAACTCCTCATCAATACCAACAATAGGATGAACATCAACACCAACCTTTGCAAGATTCTGCTCACCACCCTGATAACGCGTAACAACAGCGAGAAGATCTTTTATTATTGGTCCCT
>JBFYLW010000037.1:0-5551 GCA_041305185.1 Nanobdellota archaeon | reverse complement strand
ATATAACTTGTCCTCTTCCCGGATATTAAACATTTTTATTATTACCTCTTTTTTAAATGATTAAATATCATTTTTTTATAAAGGTTACTATAAAAAGAGTTTAGCTAATGGGGCTGGCAAGCAACATCCGAAAATTTAATTTTCGTCTAGCTTGCCATCCCATTCGTTTCTCTCATGGGGCTGGCAAGAATTGAACTCGCGTCACACCCAGTTTGGAAAAATACCCCAAGGGTGTAGCCTACCACTAGCAGACAGCCCCGAATTCAATTAACTTGTTTTGCTCTTTCTAGTTCTTCCTTTAAGTGTTTTTCGATAATACGGCTCATGTTAAATCCGTTTTTAAGACAATAATCCTTGAACTGCTTTAGCAAGTGCTCATCTATTGTGACATCTATGCGCTTTCTGTATGAAAACTTTGGAAGACGTTTTGTCCTCTCAAATTCTTCAAGAGCGCTGAATATTTCAGGATTTCTCTTTATTCCTCTTATGGCATATTCCTTAAACGATTGCATTTTTAATCACCATTTCGATCTTGTTGATTGATGTAATATTCTTCATCAAAATAACAGTTATCGCCTTCGCAATTTTTTCAGGATGAAATGCCAACTCGTGCGCATCGAAAAAACCAACAATGATTCCGGCTGAAGTTCTCTTGTTTCCATCCTCAAAAACGTGGTCGATAAGCACTGCGCGCACCAGATATGCGCAAGCCTGCAACCAGCTTCCTGCCTTGTTTGCCCTGTCAAGCGCAAACGTGAGACTGCTCTCGTTGATGACGTTCCCGCTAGCAAACTGCTGATTGATTGCTAGAATGTCTTTCATGCTTATTTTCTCAAACATATTTTATGTGTATAAATACACATGATATTTAAAGCTTTCGGTTTTGACGGCAATGGCAAAACCTTTAAATACCTTACCCACTGAATAACACTTAATGAAAAAGAGGACCTTGTTGCTAGTATTACTACTGGCAACTGTAGTATGCGCTGGAAACAATATTGAAACAGACTACCAAAAAACTACTCCACGTTATCATGACTTCCCTCTAGATAACATACACATTCTAAGATTGCAGGACGCGGCAACATCACTCGGCGGAAACGTATCAGAACTCAAAAAAGAAATGATGGACTTCCAGAAAAAGCGCTCAGGAGAGATAGAACAGCTGAAGGAAAGCATGGACGACATGCAAAGAGGAGTAACAGCACAAGTAGCATCCCTCCAAAACTCAATAGACCAAATGGGAACAAGATTCGACCATGCAACAGAAAGAATATCAGGAGCGCAAACAGTCCAAATAAAAGAAATCCAAGTACCTGCAGACACCGAAGAACCTCCATACCTCATGATATTGTTGGGAGCAAACCTGTTATTGCTAATCTTTGTAATCATACTAATATTCTGGCTCAAAAGCCATTACACACACAAACCAGCATCAAAAGAAGAAACAAAAGACATACCAAAAGAACAACACATACACCCGGCACCACCAGAATTGATAGCATACGTCAAAGGACAGTTTGAAAGAAACAAAAAACTACACGACATAAGAATGGAACTTGCAGGAAAAGGATGGACGCCATCCATAATCGAGCATGCAGTACACGCTGCAAGGGAAAGCTAAATAAACAATTAAATTTTTCTAAAAAAATGCAAAAAGTACTGGTTAGCGGCTTCATATACGAAAAAGGAAAAGCACTGCTTCTCAAAAGAAGAGATGAAGGATTCCTTGCAGACCACTGGGAAATGCCAGGAGGCAAACTTGAGTTCGGAGAAGACCCAGTGTGCGGAGCAATAAGAGAAACAAAAGAAGAAGCAGGAGTGGAAACCGAAGCAGTTTGCCCATACCATTGCTGGCACACAGTGAACGAGTACAAAAGCCAGGAAACACACTTTGTAGAAATAGATTTCATACTAAAACTCAAGCCAAACCAGCAAGTAAAACCAGGAGACGGAATGACAGAATACAAATGGGCAACAGAACAAGAACTAGACAGCCTGCTGATGTCCCCTGAAATGAAAAAATCAGTAAAAAAAGGATTTGAATGGACTAGAAATCAGCAACAACCTTTATAAAGCCAATAAAAAGACGAGATTCTATGGTTTTGGAAAAGCTTTCAGAAAGCCTGAAAGGAACACTGCAGAAAATAGCAAAATCGCTCTTTGTAGATGAAAAACTCATCAACGAACTCGTAAAAGACATACAACGAGCTTTGCTGCAGGCAGACGTAAATGTAAAACTCGTATTTGAGCTAACCCAGAAAATAAAAGACAGAATAACAAAAGAGGAAACACCAGGCGCGCTGACCAAAAAAGAACACCTGATAAACATAGTCTACGAAGAACTAACCAAATTCTTAGGCGGAGAAAAATCAGAACTCAAACTAGGAGACAAACTACCAAACAAAATAATGCTTATCGGACTTTTTGGCTCAGGAAAAACAACAACCGCAGGAAAACTAGCCAAGTATTTCATTAAAAGAGGCAAAAAAGTTGCAATGCTCGGACTGGACGTACACAGACCAGCAGCAATGGACCAATTAATGCAAGTAGGCAAACCGATAAACGTTCCAGTATTTGTCTTGAAAGGAGAAAAAGACCCAATCAAAATTTACAATCACTTCGAGCCAGAATTCAAAAAATATGACTTAATAATAATAGACACTGCAGGAAGAGACGCACTATCAGAAGATTTGATAGAAGAACTAAGAAAAGTACATGACACTGCAAAAGCAGACGAAGCATTACTAGTAATATCTGCAGACATAGGACAGGCAGCACAATCCCAGGCAAAAGCATTCCACGAAGCAGGAGCCATCACAGGAGTAATAGTAACCAAAATGGACGGCACTGCAAAAGGAGGAGGCTCACTATCAGCCTGCGCAGTAACAGGAGCAGCAATCAAATTCATAGGAGTAGGAGAAAAAGTAGACGACTTCGAACAATTCAACCCAAAAGGATTTGTAGGCAGACTCCTAGGAATGGGAGACCTAGAAGCACTCCTAGAAAAAGCAAAAGAAGCAATAACAGAAGAAGAAGCAAAAGACATAGAAAAGAAATTGCTAAAAGGAGAATTCAACCTGATGGACTTGTACAGCCAAATGGAAGCAATGTCAAAAATGGGACCACTAGGAAAAGTACTCGAAATGATACCTGGATTCGGACAGATATCCCTGCCAAAAGAAGCACTACAAGTACAAGAAGGCAAACTCAAAAAATGGAAACACGCAATGAACTCAATGACAAAAGCAGAACTTGAAGAACCAGACATAATAGACGCGCAAAGAATAGAAAGAATAGCAAAAGGCTCAGGAATATCAACCAGCGACATAAGAGACATGATAAAACAATACAAACAATCCAAAAAAATGGTCAAAATGCTCAAAGGAGAAAATCCTGAAAAACTCATGAAAAAACTCAGCAAAAATGCAGGACCCAAACTGAAATTCTAATGCTGCTCAATTATTCTCTTCAAAGTATCAAAAGCCCTTGAAACATCATCTTCTCTTAATATGAACGTCATCTCAGTGAGCGTTGAAACGATTTCTACAATGTTAATATTCTCCCAAGTAAGAGATTTGGTAATAACATAAAACAAACCAGCAGTCTCAAGCGCCTCAATAGGAATCTTAACAGTCAAAGAAGACAGATTATCAACAGTCTTGACAATCCTTTCTTTTTCAAGGAATCTGAGAATCTTGAGCTTATACTTTTTGCTGGCGATGATAGTAACTTCGTACAAGCCCTGGGTTACAGTAAGAAAATCACCCTTGGAAAAATCAACTAAATCATACAGCTTCCTGATATCTATGAAAGGGGACTTATGCACAGTGACCTCAAACAGGTCAGACCTGATTGTCAAATCACTCTCCTTGAACTTAATCGGAGCCTGACCAACAAAAGTCTTCTCAAGCTTTTCAGAAAACCTGCGCAAAGCCATCATAACAGCAGAAGTTTTTACTTTAATTTTCAATTCATTCTCAATATCCGGCTGAAGAATTTCAGCAAGAGCAGCATAATTAATGATGCCCTTGGCTAACGCTTCCTCAAGAAACGGCTTCTTCTCAACAATCTTCTCAACCAGATGCGAAACAGTCACCATAACATTTTTACCTATAATTGTTATTAAGATAACATTAAGTTATTATAAATCTTTCGGTCTCGAAAGAAATGGTGATGTAAAATGATAGGAACATTAGGAAACCAAAATTTATTCAGATACTATACGAGATCGCACGGATTACATGAACTCGAACGCGAAGTGGAACCATATCTCGAAAGGATGACTAATTGGCTTGGAGTGTATCCAAGTCATTCAAACAAGATTTTAGCAGTCACACCGAAATACGATAACAGTGCAAATCCTCCTGCAGGAAACAGAAGAGTAAAGCCATCGAGCGGAATAATGCCGCTAGCCGAATCGTATGATTCTGCAAGATTCCTGATAGAAACCTGGGAAAATATGCATCCAAACGCAACCAGATTCTGCGAGGTAAGAGTGCCTGTAGGAGATGCTTTCGGCAGCGAAAACGTATCAAGAGCACTAACAGATTCCGGATACAGAATAGAAGCAATCATGCCCAACTTATTCACGATTAACGGCAAACAATACACGGTAAACGATTATGCTAGAAACAAACCAGAAAGACTGAGCGAGTTTCCTGAAAGAAACAGGATAATACCCCAAGTCATGCAGGAAGTATTCTGGAACGAAGAAGTACAGAGGCTAACAATGCCGGAACTTGAAAATTTGTGCAGAAACGTTGAACGTGCGTATGAAATAAGACGGGCGAGATCTAATGATGCAGAAGGAATCGTAAGCCTTATGCAAAGAACGTTCAGAAACTACGGGACCTTTGACATAGCAACAGCAATGCCGGCAATGATAGAAGAAGCCAGTCCAACGGCTTCGATAGTATACGTGGCAAAAAGAAGAGAAAATGGTAAAATCGTAGCAACAGGAACAATAGAACGAAGCCCGTTTGGATTCGGAGAATTTACAGATACTGCAGTGGACCAAGATAATTTTGGAAACAACGGATTAGCAACTGCATTGGCATACCGGGCATCATCAGAAGCAAGACAAAGGGGAATAACACATTATTATTCAGATAACATTCCCCACCCGGCAATAAGCAAAGTGGCAAAAAGATTAGGAGCAGTATTTCGTGGAATTCACGAAAACCATGTGCGCATAATGACTCATCAGCTATACGAACAAATCCGAAGGGATCCGGACTCATTAGACCTGATAGTCTGCAGCGGTGCATTATGATGCAAACACTAGCGCCTGTTATAAACGTGGATTTAGAGCAGGCGCACGTTTTTGATTTTTCATCAGACAACAAGGAATTAGAACAAGTAAACATAACTGATACAGAACAGTTATGCCGATATCTTGAAGAAGTGTTAAACCAAAAAAATGCACACGCAGGAATCGGCAGGTACAACGAAAACAGGACAATATACACGAGAAGCCCATTGTTTGCAGGCAGAACAATACACCTTGGAATAGACATATTCATGCCAACAGGAACGCCAGTATGCGCAC
>JBFYLW010000036.1:0-5371 GCA_041305185.1 Nanobdellota archaeon | reverse complement strand
TTCTTCCGGTCTTCTTCCTGCCTTTCTTGGCCTTTTTGCCGGTTTCATAGCTTACAGCGGGTTTAGCAGTCATTTCAAGACTGAAAAAGAGGGTGAGATTTCTGTTACTGCGATTCTTTCTGCCTTTTTTGTCGGCGTCATTGTTTTCTCTCTTTTGAATTATAAGCCTGGAGGAGATGCCATTTCAAGCCTTATTTTCATGTTTGTTATTATTTTACTGGTTTATTTGTTGGTTACAAAGGGTAATCTTGGAAAACATGATGCTGCTCGGGATTCTGATACGACACTCCGAGATTTGGACACATCTACAACAACATCGAATAAGTTTACTGAAGATGCAGAAAAAGCAAGAAAGGCTGCTGAGAAGGCAAGTAAAGAACGCCCTACCATTAAGCAAAGGTTTAGTGATGGATTGAATTCTGTTCGACGGTTTAAAAATTTGTTTAGTAACTCTTTGAATAAGAGGCGTTTACTTGAAGCTGCGTTTGCTGCTGCCCTGCTTCTGTTGCCGACGCATTCGCCTGGTCAAATAAAATCGGAGCTGTCAAAAAAATATCCTGCTGGTGTGGTTGAGAGCGTCATGAGGTCGCTTCCGAAAAAACAATTTACTGAATCTGCCCTTCCTGGCACTGCTGAAAAACCTGTTGAGACTGTTGAAGAAATTCCTGTTCCGCCTGAGGATGTCGGCCAGATTGTCGAGAACATAGAAGAAGTCAAGGTTAATTGTAATGCCCAGGTTCAGATTACCCAATTAAGAATCAATGAGTTTGATGAACTTATGAAATCAATTGATATTCTTCCTGCTGATTATGCCAAGCTGAAAAGTGAGATGTTGAAACTTGAATCTGATGTGAACACTCTACTCAATGATGCTGATGGTATTTTGAAGGATGCGCAAAATACAGCTAATTCTCAATTGATTAATGATGCTGAACTTGCTCGTGAATCAGTATTTGGAATTAAGGAGACTGTTGTCGCGGAAAATGCTAAGTTCAAGGCTGATGCAGAGGCAAAAACTCCCATCTTGCGTTCTGATGAGGCTGCTTTGAATAGGATTTCTCAGCAGCTTAAGCAGAGATTGTCTGAGCTTAGGGAAATCAACAAAGAGTTAGTTTCTTCTTCAGCTGATCTTAAAGGAAAAGCGAGCTGGGCTGAAATTAATCTGTTTTACAACGTTGTTAACAGGTATGAATCCTTGATTGCTGTAATAATGCAATTATTTGAAAACGAGGCAGGTACTCCTGAGACTCTTGCTGAAATTTTGAGATCGATTGAACAGCGTATTGAAGAATACAGAAAATTTTTGTCTCTATCTGTGGAGAGTATTGGCAAGTATCGTGTCGCCATTACTGAAGTGCAGACAAAATTGACAGAAATGACAAAGGCTAAAGAGACTGAGAAGAAGGCAGAAGTTGAAGAGTTTGCGGATATTAATGGAATTATTAGTAAGGCAAAGGAAGTGTTTGATGTAATTCGTGCAGTTCAAAGAGCAAACTTGGATGATGCAAAGGTTTTTGAGGGATTTAGGGATGTCCTGATTAACTTTTCACAGAAAACAACAGCCTTGGCGACGCTGATGACGACTGAGTTAGGGAAGATTAAAAAAATTCCTGCAGCTTCTGGTTCTCCGGAAGAAAAATTGATAGATTTGATAACCATTAAAAAAGGCACAAAAATGTCGAGTTTGATATCTTATGCTGGACAACTTGCTAACTCGTATGATGCTGCGATTAAAAATAATGACAATTCAAAGCTTAAAGCTTCAATTGCCAATCTTAATGATTTCCCTGCTTTGCTTGATGTCTTTATTCAGCAGCTTAATGTCATTCAGCAAGATATTAGTAAGAAGATTGCATAACTTTTTTAACCCTTTCTATTATCCTGCCTTTTATGCCTAAGAAAAAGTCTGTTTTGGAGTACATTTTTGCCGGTATCGGCAAGGGTGTTGTTTGGATTATTGTCAGTATCTTCAAAGCTCTCTGGTACTTGATTGTTGGCTTGTTTAAAGGGGCAAGGTTTGCTACTAAAAAGGCTGTTGCGGCTCATAAGGAAGCTCAGGTTCGTGCTGAACAGCCTAAGGTTCCTGCTAAGTATTCTGCTCTTGAGGTTTCTTCTGCTGTTAAGGGTAGTGTTGAGAGTTTTGAGCGTCGTTTGTTGAATGAGAGCTTGATTTTGGCTGTTGCTGGCAGGCGTGGTTCTGGTAAGAGTGTTCTTGGCTTCAGGTTGATGGAGAACATTCATGCAAAAAATAGCAGGCCTTGTTTTGTTCTTGGGGTGAAACAGTCTGTTTTGCCTTCCTGGATTTATACTATTGATGAAATTTCAAAGGTTTCTAATGGTGGTGTTGTTCTTGTTGACGAAGGTGCTATCTCGTTTGGCAGCCGTGAAAGTATGTCTAAGAAGAATCGTTCTTTAGGAGAACTTCTTGCAATTGCCAGGCACAAGGACCTAACATTAATCTTTGTTACCCAGAATACTGGCATGATTGACAAGAACGTGCTTAATTTGTGCGACGTTATCTTGTTGAAAGAGGGTTCTTTGTTGCAGGAGAAGATGGAGCGCAGTGTTATGAAGGATTTGTACGTGACTGCTAATTCTGCTATTTCGCAGATTCCTGCTTCTGAAAGAAAGCCGTACTGTTACATTTTTGACGCAGAGTTCGAGGGTCTTGTTTCAGCTTCTCTTCCAAGCTTTTGGAGTATGAAAGTGAGCAAGAATCAGGCATGAGCGGGCTTCTTGAGCGTGTGGAATCAATTATTGCCAAAAACCCTGATTTAGATCCTGCGTTACTAAAACTGACTGAACGCCTAATTCTGGATAGAAAGATTATCGAATGCGTGCGTGAAATGTTTTCTCAGGATAATGCTGCCATTTATATCATGAGTGGGACAAATGACAACAAATGCAGAATGTATTTTGCTGCTGCTGAATTAGCGCGGAGCATGCCTGATGTGCCTGTGTTTATTGACGACCTTCCCATTATGGGTGACTGGTATGACGGATACGAAGCTGAACGCAAAGAACTTGCAGGTATGTTCCCTAACCCGATTTCTTCAATTCAGCTTCCTCTTGGTCAGTATAATACTTACACTGAGGCGATAGCTATTATCAGGGAGGCAGTTATAGCTGAAAAAAGAAGCAATCTTGTGGTTGTTGCTCCTCCTATGCATCAGATAAGGGCACTCACTACTGTTGTTAGCGTTCTTCAAAACATTCATCCGGCTCTGGAACCAGTCACAAACATCTTCAATCTTCCTTGTGAGGATTACTCAGATAATGAGTGGGAGATGGTTGTTCGTCATTCTCAGGGTGTTGGCGGCAAAACGCGAATGCAATGGCTTGAGACCGAATTGTCCAAAGTGGCAGGAAAGGACAAGTACGCGAATACTAATGCGCCTTCCAGAATTCTTGAGTATATGGATGTGCGCAACTCGCGGATTGGAGCAGTCTAGATTAAGTTTGGTATGCCAGGAAGGTCTTTCTTATGTTTGAGAAGAGTGCTTCAACTTTCATATTGTATGTGGTGAACAGTTCGAAATATTCAGTCATTTTTTCAAGGAGTTTTTCCGAGTTTACTGAATATCCTGTGAGCATTTGTTCGATTGATGCTCCTGCTGATTGAAGTTTTGTTTTTGCTTCTTGTATTTTTGCAAAAATCATTCCTTGGTTTTGTGATATTGTGTTGAACATTTCATCAATAGGTCTGATCAATGCTATGAATGATTCTATTGTGGTTATTTGTATTTTCAGCATTTCAGAGATTTCTCTTCTTTTGTAAAGCATCGTGCGGATGTAGAAGTGCGTTTTGATGTCGGCTTCTGTTTCAAAATACGCGCTGAGTTCTTTAAGCCAGTTCAGGTTTCTTCGCAGTATTTCTGCTAATTCTTTTGTTTTTCTTAATGGAGTTACAATGGTATTTTGAACAGCTTTTTGTTGTTGTGCATAGAAAGTGTTGAAAGTTTGTTCATCCTGCGGCCATTCTTGGAATAGATTGTTTAGTGTGTTTTTTATTGCGATTGCGAGTGTCTCGATTCTGGAAAGGTCTGTTTTGCAGGATTCGATTAATTGTATGCGCATTTTTTTTGATTTTTCGTTGTTTTCCACGATTTTCTTTGATATGTTGTCAAGGCTTCCCATGGTGATTCCTGCTTCCTGTTTTGTGCCAAATAATTTGAATAAGCTGTTGTTTGTTTTTTCCAGACAGGTGTCGATTGGAGAATTTTCTATTTCTTTGAAGAAGAAATTTGTGAATGCGCCTCCTTTTTCTTCTGTTGTGGCGCTTGCAAGTTTTCTTGCAACCACTTGTATGTCTCTATGGATTGCTGCATCGATTTCCTGTGATTGTTGTTCATATTTTGAGGAATAAATGCCTACTAGCGGGCTGACATCCCTTACAAAAGCTTCAGCATGGCACATGTCTGCGATAAGGCACGTTTTTGGAGGTGCAGTTTCGTTTAATTCAGGTCCATAAATGGTATTATCAAAGTCAGAGGCAGTTATGTCTCGTTTTGGAAGGGTTTTTAAAATTGCGTCTTTTGGCAAAAACGCGCCTGCTCCTTCTGCTGATTGTAGGCCGTGGCCTGCTAAAAATAGGAATAGGGAGGCATCTCTGGGTACGTTTCGTATGAGCTCTAGTATTTGTTTTTTTGTGAGGTTTAATCCTGTTTGGATTAAACCTGGCTGGTATCCTATGTTTAGCAACGCTTTTTCCACCATGTTTATGTCTGATTTGACGTTAAGGTTTGGTACTAATATTCGTATTTTTTCACCTAAAACAGGCATGATGTCTCGTGAAATTCCAGAGCCTGATTCTGCGTAATCTTCAACACCGATTATCAGGGCTATTTTCTTGTCAGAATTTACAAATTCTTTTGTGAATAGTTCACTAACGCCGTTTGGGTTTGCTTGTTTTCCTAGAGAAACAATCTGGATATCTCTGCTGCTGATATGTTTGCCGTCTAGACGAGAACAAACGATTTCAATATCCCTTGCAACCATGTTTTTTTTTAAAACAAAATCTGTATATAAGATTTTCGTTGCTGGCAAAGCTATTTAAAGAGAAACTAGGTTTTTTTTAAATTATGAACTGTCTCGGTATAGAAAGCACAGCTCACACCTTTGGCTGTGGTATTGTATCTTTTGACGGAAAGGTTTTAGCGAACGTCAAGGATACTTTTACGACTGAGAAGGGTGGCATGATTCCGAGCGACCTTTCAAAGCATCACGAGAGTGTAAAAGACGACATTCTCGTAAAAGCTTTGAAGTCTGCCAATCTGTCAATGAAAGACATCAACTTAATTTCTTTCAGTGCTGCTCCTGGCATGGCGCCTTCTATGATGGTTGGGTTAAGGTTTGCTAAAGAGCTTGCAAT
>JBFYLW010000035.1:0-9075 GCA_041305185.1 Nanobdellota archaeon | reverse complement strand
ATTGCAATTTCCCTCTGGCTCAACTTTTCACCAGCCTTACTGCACAACAAGGAGAAAATCTCACCCTGAAGTGCAGTCCAGTTAAGTTTATATGTGTCCATTATAATGGACATATGTAAAGATAAGTTTATATATCTTTCGGTTTACTTCTCTTTAATTACTTAAAAGTAGTAAAAAAAGAAAGGTTTAAATATTCATTCTCCATTGTTCCGAATATGGCAAACTTCGATAAAACGACGCTCGAAGGCCTCATTTTTCTCGACAAAAAACTCCTAACTGGATTTAACATCGAAGATGATAATTTTCTAAGCGCAGTATCGTTATGCGTGAAATACTACCACAATGTTGATGAACACATTAAGAGATTCATTTCCGAGCTATCAACTGACTTTGAGAAGAAATTTGGAAAAAAATCGGCAAGTCAAGAACATCAAAAAACAGGAGTTTTCCGCTGGGAGAAATATTTTGATGATGAGGAAGGCAACAAATATTTTATTGTAGAAAAGACAGGAAAAACATACACTGCAAAGCCTTCAACTTACGAGGAGGCAATGAAATATGCCGGTCCTGGATTTATCATCACCAAGGACAAATGCAAAATCATTGATTTTCTCGTCGAAAACCAAGAAGAAGCAAAAGCCACATATCAATTCATCCGACATAGAGCCAGCGGGCAGATAATGAAAGACGGAAAGCTCGTCAACAATCCCGAATGCAACATAACAAAAAGCCACCATGTCCCGCTTATCGTCGTAAAGGATGAAAAAAATCTGCTAAAAGAAACACCAAATCTGGTCCAAGTTGTGAACCTGAAATTCAGGAAAGAAGAAACAACTTTGCAAAGCCTTGTCCGCCAAGAAGATGTTTCCAGAATTTTCAGGCAAGTTGGCGCGTTTGACTGCGCATTTGAGCTCACTAAAGAGAAAAGGTATGTAACTGAGGAATTCGCATCATACCTGGGAGTTTAAGAATATAAATCTGAGCTTGTCTGCACAGCAACTATCCTGGGCACCGGCTTGCTTCCATTATACGACGCTTTTGCGTCCAATGCGTCTTTGACATCTTCAAAAGAACGCCTAATAATCGCTGAAGGAGAATGCAACCAAGTTATTAAGGCATACACGCCATTCAGGTAATCACGGACATCACTTTTAAGCCCAGAATCCGAAAGTTCAGGATCGAGCGCTATCGCTTCCAAAAGCACTCTTTCTTTACTTGTTCTTGGTGCCGTAGGCATTTCTAACATTTCAACACACTCACATACTTTGAAGTATAAAATCTTTTCGTCGAAAAAAAGCCAAAAATCATCAATAATCCTGAGAATCAAAAGTCCTTAATCCAGCCGCAATTCTGACAGATAATCACAAAGTCCACGGCTAACTTTCCTTAAACCCGTTCCAAAACTCTTTTTTTCCCACACCTATCACTCTGACACCATTATCCACAAAAACAGCCTGCTCATCAGTAATAGCAACTATAGGATAACCTGTACTTTTCGAAGCCTTATCCACAATAGACCTATACGCTTCCTCAAAATGAGCAGTAATCAGGAAAGGCACAAGATTCAAAGCAGTGAAGTCAGTAATGCCGACCCTGTTACGGTCCTGATGCTTCCAAGAAGCCATCACAATAGCCGGACAAGCAATATAACTCCCAGCACTCACGCCAACATACAAACCCTTGAAGTTTTTTAACACCTTATCAAAACCACTTTTCTTAACCCAGTACAACAAGTAAAAAGTATTACCACCATTAACGTAAACAACATTCCTGTCCTCCATGGCTTTCCTAACCTCAACCTCAGACTTATCCTTCAAATCCAAATCCACAATATCCCTAACACCACAATCAATCAACCGCTTCCTATCCCCCTCCATCCAAACAGGCTCTTTAGACTCACCAAAACCAGCAGTAGTAATGAAAGCAACCCTTGGTCGTTCAGGCAATACAGAAAGAAAAACATCCCTTACTTCAGGAACAATGCCGGAAGAGGTAAGCAAAAGGTTCATAACACAAACAAAACAAGAAGTGTATATAATAGTTTACGGCAAGAACGAACGATTAGAGACTCCTCATGTCGGAAATCTGCGATTTCCGAGCACCTCAAAAACTTTGTTTTTGACGCAATGTGCTCCGAGTTCCACTCTGTCGCACTTGTTCGTCGAAATTATGGAAATAATCACTGGACAAGTGGAATTATTTCATGACGACAGAAAAAAGCCACTGGACAAGCGCGCGCACAGCGTTCTTAAAAGAGAATCGCTCTCTTAAAAAACAGAAATGGCGCCCACGCACATCATAAAACAATTGAACACCGAAGAATACAAACAACTCATCAAGAACATCCAAATCAGCCCTCACGCCAGATTCAGAATCGACGAAGGCCAAAGAAAAGTTTATAAGGACGAATATTTGATAGAAACACTGGAAAAAGAACAACCAGAACTTGCCGGAATACAGGAAAACGGCAGGTACGCTGCCTTTTTCCGAAGAAAAGAAGGATACCTGCGAATCATCTTCACAGCCACACCGGAAAAAACTGAAATCGTCACATTTTTCATAACAGAAAGCATACCAAAAAATGGAACATCTTGACGCGCGAGGAAAAGGAGAAGTCGACTATGACTACAAAGAAGACACTCTATTCTTCAAAATAAAAAACAGGGAATACAAAAAATCACTTGATTACGGAAATTTTGTCCTTGATATCGACAAAGAAGGCTTCATAACAGGAATACAATTATTCGACGCCTCCAAACTATTCAAAATCGACAAGAACGCCCTGCTAAAAGTCAAACGCTGGGAATTCAACACAAAAGTCGAAAACAAAATAATAACCGTACAACTGACATTCGAAACAGTAAAAAGAAACAAAGTAATAATCGAAAAAGGACACAACCTCGAAAGAGAAACAACCGCAAGACTACAAGATTCTGAAACAATGTGCACAATACAAGCGTAATCCGGAAATTCTCACTGGACAAACCGGAAATATTTCAAGACGACAGAAAAAAGCACTGGACAAGTGCGCGCACAGCGTTCTTAAAGACAAGAATTCTAATGACTACAGAACTCGCCCCAAATATCAGAAACATTTATAAACGTAATGCACGTATTACACATAACATACGGAGGCGAGAACATGGTAAGCATGACACTATCGGTAACTGAAGAATTGAAAAAGGAAATGGACAACTTTCCAGAAATAAACTGGAGCGAGGTAGCCAGAGAAGCAATAAAGAAAAAGGTGATAATGATGGAAAAATTCAGAGAATTCACAAAAGAAAGCACATTCACGGAAGAAGATGCCCTGAAGCTAGGAGCAGAAATGAACAGAAAAATAGCCAAACGCCTGAGATGAAACTTATAATAGACGCTAACGTGCTGTTTTCAGCCCTGATAAAAGACAGCCTGACTGCAGAACTCATGTTCAGCGAAACGCTGGAGTTATACGCTCCAGACCTATTTATCGAAGAATTCATGAAGTACGAAGAGCTAATACTAGAGAAAACGCACAGGACAAAAGAAAAATACAATGAAATCCTGCACTGCCTAAAAGATATCATCAAAACAGTTCCGAAAGAAGAGTTTTCTGCGCATTTAGGCGAAGCAGAACAGCTTTCGCCAGACGAAAAAGATGTGCCTTATATCGCCCTGGCACTAAAACTAAACATACCCATCTGGTCAAATGACAAAAAACTGAAAGAACAACACAAAATCAAAGTATACTCTACAAGCGAGCTGAAAGGATATTTTAAAAGCCCTCAGGGTCAATTCTGACAGATAAGCCGGCCGCATAACGAGGGCTAAAAGCCCAGAGAGACTCCTCACAATGCCCTCCTAACTCCGTTATGTCGGGCTTGTTCGTCGAAAAACTTATAAAAACCCCCTAAGAAAACACAGTTCATGAAGAAAATACTGATACTACTATTATTGCTTGCAGGATGCGCGAAAACAATACAATACAGCGAACTACACGACAACATCCAACACCTCCAAGTCATAAACGGCAAACTAGCATATATAACTGCAGATAATACAAACTGCACATACCCAATCGGGTGCACAGGCGATTACAGAATATACTACGATGATAAAATATACGCGCAACACAACAAAAGCATAATAACGCTCTTCGAACTAAACAACAAGCCAGCATACATCACAGACGAAAACGGAAAAACACTCTATGCAAACGGCAAGACCGTCAATTACCAAGGAATAATGGGAATCACTTCAACTAATGGCAGAACAATCTACGCAGCATCAAAAGATTACTATTGCACCAGGCACACCTGCACAGGAAGCTGGTTCATAGTAGACAATGAAGAACTGAACATAAACTGCTCCTGGATACCATACAATGAAATCGTAAAAGGCGAACTGGCATACGCCTGCAACAACAACGAAAAACTAACAATAATACACGGCAACAAAACATACGGACCATACAAAGCAGCCTACAACATAATGAACGCTGACGGACAACTCGTTTGGATAAACAGCAGCCTTGAAGGAGATAAAATAATGATAGAAGACAAAGAAATGCCCACACCATACACAAAAATAAACGATTTAAAATATGACGGCAAATTCTCATACATAGGCACAACAAACCAGTCACAATACCTCGTCTACGGCGAACAAACATACGGACCATACAATACCATACGCGCCTACAAAATAACAGCAGGCAAACCAGCAATAGCCTGGACAAACGAAAACAAACACCACATCACCTACGACGGCACCACAACAACATACGAAGCATACACAGGATTCTTCGACTTGAACGGAACACTCGCATACAATGTAAAAGAAAACGGACAATATAAACTCGTATACAAAGACAAAAAAATTAATGATGCTTCATACCCAGTGTTACTAGACGGAAAACTGGTTTACATACAAAAAGTCGGATACAAAAGAAGGGTGGAAAGAGAGAAATAATTCTGCATCACGAGGCCTACGGCCAGTAACACTCAGCACGCCGAACATCCGTTCAGGCGTGCGATGTGAGTCGGAATAATAAATCCTTACGAAAAGATTATATTATTCATACTCAGGTTCTTCGTAATCTTCTTCATCAACTACTTCCTCAGCATGTTTCGTAGACTCTGTTTGAGTCTGAGAGGCTGGCTCCGGTTCATTTAACTTATCTTTAACTACCTGCGTTTGAGGTAATTCTTCGTTTTTGACCTCAAAAACTTCGTTAAGGACTTTATGAAAATCCATCCCTTGCTTTTTATAGAACTCTGAAAGACTGTTAATAAATTCTTTAATTGTTTCAGACTCTTCTGGCGTGCCAAATTCCGAACGAATTTTAGGGTCTAGTGGGGGTTCAATACTTTTGCCTGATTCCACTTCCATAATTCTGTCATAAAAACCATATCCACATCTTTTGTCAAGCACCCTTATCATTTCCAAGCCAAGCTTGGTTTTTTTAAGTGCATCTTCACCTTGTTCATTATTGGCATCTTTAACAACACATGAAGCTTTTTTAAGAGCATATAAGATAAATAAATTCTTAACATCAAAATTATAGTTCTTTCCGTGTTTTTCTACCTCATCCATATGGTCATTGAACCAGTCCAGCGAGCTATCTGCATGTTTGCTTATTGATTTATAAAACAGCCGGCCGTCGACTATTAAATAATTTAGCCTTTCCATAACTCTGGAAACATCAATTCCAAATTTCTCTCCTACTGCAACAATTTTGTCCAACATATTGCAGGTTTGAGAGTAGTCCCAGAATGTGTATTCATCAAGGTCGTTTATATTTTTACGTAAAATGTTAATAAGCATATGACCATCCTTCTCAGTTTTTAAGTCATCGACCTTAATAATATTCGCTATTTTCGCAAAAGCAGCATATTCCTCACCAATAACCTCTATGCTCTCATCGTGATACATTTTTATTTTATAAGGCTCTCTAGGTCGCGGTTTAGGTTCAGGCTTTTTTTTTCTCAAAAAGGTCATAGCTGAAAGAATTCTTCCCAAAAGACCTGGTTTAACTTCCTCAACAGGTTCTTCTTCTAAATTTTCAGGAGGAGAAACCAACCCCTCTAATCCTTTTTCCCTATAAACCTGCAGAGCTTTTTGCTTATTTGCTTCTTCAATTTTTTCTTGTTGACGTTCATATTCTGCTCTTGCCTCTTCTTCTAATTTTCTATTTTTTTCATACATTATCTCAATTTTCTTCATGTAAGGCTGAATTATTTTTTGGGTAGTGTCTAAGTCCAAGTCATATTTTTCTTTAAGACCATTTAAAAAAGAGAACACATCTTCAAAACTTTCTTCAAATTCAGCATTTACATCACGCTCAAACATGTCTTTGAGAAATAAATTGACCATATCTACCGCCAGGACTGCATCTTTCGTGCTTTTTATTAGCTCACTCTTTCCCGCCATAACGATTTTTACCAGTTGAGAATAATTTTCCTTGGATATTTCCTTTGCAGCAGCAGCTCTTTCAGATTCCTCCATACTGCGCAGCTTCAAATTTTTAATTGTTGTTAGCGGTCCTTTTTTATAATTCCTGCAGACTGCCTCAACAATGTTGGTCCAGAGATTTGAATCTGGTTCTTTGAATGTCATAACAGATTCAAGAAGTTTTTCATAGTTTTTGGAATTTTTCAATTCCTTAATAGATTGATACCTTTCTTCCTTATCCTGTAACACACACTTGATAATAAATGCAGTCAGTTCAGAAGGTGAATTCAATTTTTTTGTATAAGCAGCATTCATTAACTTGCTGTGGGCTGTTGGGTCAGGGAATTTGCTTTTATCTCCCAGAATCATCTGGTAAAAGACTTTTCCCATGGAATGTATGTCAAGCCGCTGATCAGGATTCATGACTTCATTTTTGTCATCAGGCAAGTAGCCGAAAGTTCCTGCAAAACCTTGGTCTCCTATAATGGTAGCAGTTGCGCTAAGCATAGTATTTCTAAAATTAGCATGCTCATCAATGATTTTACTTAACCCATAATCCCCAATCTTAACATATCCTGATTTAGTAACCAGAATATTCTCCGGTTTGATATCTCTATGAAGCATGTTAGCATCATGCAGTGCTTCAATAGCATCAATGATTTGCAGCATGATGTAGGGCAAATCATAATAGGCTATTTTACTAACGTCCAATGCGCTCATCCCTTCATCATATTCAGTGACCAGCATATGCTCAGGTTCAGCGCCATTATCTCTAAATTTAGCATTATCGTAGAACTCATGAAATTTTAACAGGTTTGGATGTTCCAAAGCAGCCATACGACCAGCTTCATCTTTAAGAGCTCTGGCAAGTTTCGGGTCCTTGCACTTCAAAAATTTCAAGGCATATTTTTTGCCATCCTTCTCACCAACATAAACAACGCCAAAAGCACCCTCTCCCAGCTTATCACACACTGTATATCCTTCAATGGTTCTTCCTGTATGGCAGGAATCGTCTCTAGGAATATCGTGTTTAATCAAACTGTTTTCAAGACTCATTTCAGAATACAATGAGACTAGCTCAATTTATAAATCTTTCTTTTTTTACTACTTGTTGGTTGTTACATATTGTTGCCTACAAAATAGAAAAAATACCTACAAATACCGGGCAGACGGAAAAGTAAAAGATGAATACATTACTGGTTTACTGAAAGAGGAATGAAAGAAGTAAAAGTCCTTCGGGTCAATTCTGACAGATAAGCCGGCCAAAGCATTTATAAAAAAACAGTCCTCAAAGACAACCATGAACATAAAACAAATAAAAGAAGTCATGAACAAATACGGCAAAGCATGGGAAAAAAGAGATACAAAACTCTTACTGCAATGCTTCACCAAAAACGGAACATACCAGGAAAGCCCACTAGCAAAACCATACAAAGGACAAGCACAAATAAAAAAATTCTGGGACAAAACAGTCAGACAAGAAACAGCTAAAATAAAATTCAAAACAGGCAAAATCTACATCTCAAAAGACGGAAAAACAGGCTTTGCAGAATGGGACTGCAAAAACACATACAAAGGCAGAAAAAACCACATGACCGGAATCATAATACTAAAAATGAAAGGAAACAAAATAAGCTATCTGAACGAGTACTGGAATAGTGAATATTTCTGAAAAATATCACTTACGCCCAGCCCACAACTTCTTAAAGAAAGGCATGGTCAAAGTAGACAACACAAACGCCACAGCAGGAACAATAGCATTCAACCAAGGCTTAGGAATGTCAATAGCCCACAAATAAACCCCAACAGCAAGATAAGTGAATACGAAAATAAGCAATTTCCTAGTAAAACTAGTCTCCCAAGCTTTGTCCAACTCAACACGCCTGTTCCGCTCCTTGATTAACCTAAGTTCCTCTTTTGGAGTCATAGAACAGTAACTAGAAGGGAAATATAAAAGGTTATTGCAAAACGAGGCTGGCGCCAAAAACACTCCTCACAATGCCCCACTCACTCCGTGATGTGGGGCTTGTTCGTCGAAATTAATTTACGGAAAAACCTGGAAAGATTACGGAATTTTGATTAAAATATGAAAAGGTTACTGAAACAGATGGAAAGATTACGGTTTTCTCGACGATAGAAATAATAACCAGTTTAACATGTACTAAAAATGCAGACACCGAAAGATTAATAAACAAGATACGTCTTGTAAATAAGATATGGCAGAAGCAATCGAGATTGGAACCATAAGCGCAAGAGGGCAGGTAGCAATACCCTCAGAAATACGGGACAAAATGCACCTTAAAGAAGGCGAAAAAATATTGTTTTTTCTTGAAGGAGATGCGCTTATGATAAAGAAAGTAAGCCAGCTGTCCTGGGAAGAGATAACAAGGCCATTACGAGCGGCAAAAAAGAAAATCCGCGAAGAAGACGTACCTGCACTTGTAGAACGTCTGCGAAGGCAACACGTTGCGAATAGTGCTTGACACAAACGTACTCGTTTCAGGAACATTCTGGACAGGCAGTTCATACGAGATACTAAAGCTGATTAATGAAGGGAAGATTATACTTGTCATTTCACTGCCGATACTCGCAGAATACGACAGAGTACTGCACAGCCCAGAAATACTTGACAAAGAAGCATAC
>JBFYLW010000034.1:0-5453 GCA_041305185.1 Nanobdellota archaeon | reverse complement strand
TTTGAGCTGTTTCAAGGCTGGTGATTTGTCGCCTGAGGCTCATGGGTTTATCATTCATGGTTTCAAGCATGGAATTAATCCTAAGGAGTTTTTCTTCCATTCGATTACTGGAAGGGATGCTCTGATGGATACTGCTTTGCGTACTCCAAAGTCTGGTTATTTGTACAGGCGTCTTGCGAACGCCATGCAGGACTTAAGGGTGGAGTATGATGGCACGGTCCGTGATGCTAACGGCAGGATTATCCAGTTTGCTTATGGTGAGGACGGCATTGATGTTGCGCGTTCTGAATCAGGCAAGATTGATGTTCAGCGCATTATCAATGAGAACTAGGTGAAATGATGGTAAACTCAGAATTAAAGGAATATGAAGACAAGCTTCCTCCTAAATTGTTGCAGGAGATTGAAGAGAAATGTCCTTCTTCTAAATTGAAGAAGGTTGCTCAGAAGGTTTATGAGGAATTTTTGGCTGCCCAGATTGATGCTGGTGAGGCTGTTGGTTTGGTTGGAGCTGAAAGTATTGGTGAGCCGGGCACTCAGATGACTTTGAACACTTTCCACTACGCTGGTGTTGCTGAGATGAACGTCACTATGGGTCTTCCGCGTATTATTGAGATTCTTGATGGAAGGAAAACTATTACTACTCCTCAAATGGAGATTTTCTTGAACGCTCCTTTCAACAAGGGCAAGGACATTCGTGAGATTGCTTTGCAGGTGAAGGAGACCAAGCTTGGTGAGCTTGTTACAGAATATGGCATGAACATTGTTGATTTGAAGATAGATTTGAAATTGAATGTTGATAAGATGAAGGAGTTGGATGTTACTTCTGCTTTCCTGGTCAAGGCTGTTGAGAAGGGTTTGGCTAATGAGGCTAACGTGAAGTATGATGATGGCGTTTTGGTTTTGAAGCTTAAGGGTAAGGAAGAGGAAAAGGGTTTGAATGCTTTGTACCGCTTGAAGGAAAAGTCCAAGGATGTTTTTATTAAGGGTATTAAAGGTGTGACTCAAATATTGCCGGTCAAGAGAAAAGACGAGTTCATTATCATTACTGCGGGCAGCAATTTGAAAAAAGTTTTCGAGCTTGATTTTGTTGATACTCAGAGAACGACTACTAATGACATTTTTGAGATTTCTGAGGTTCTTGGCATTGAGGCTGCGAGGCAGGCGGTTATGGATGAGGTTTTCAAGGTTATTGAGACTCAGGGTTTGAACGTTGACATCCGCCACATAATGCTTGTTGCTGATACTATGACTGTGAGTGGTGAAATAAAGGGCATAACTCGTTATGGAGTTGTTTCTGAGAAGGCTTCGGTTCTCGCTCGTGCATCATTTGAAACTCCTATTAAGCACATTATTAATGCGGCTATGAAGGGAGAGGTTGACCAGTTGAATAGTGTTGTTGAGAACGTTATGCTTAATCAGGCAGTTCCTGTTGGTACGGGTTTGCCTGGTCTTATAACTAAAATAGTGAAGGGGAAGAAATAACATGGCAATGGAAATTGTTGAGGATTTGAAGAAACTTTTGGCGGCAGATAAGCTGGTTTTAGGTACTGCTGAGACTTTGAAGATGTTGCGGAGAGGAAAATTGCAGAAGGTTTTTCTCGCGTCTAATTGCGATCCTGCAGTAAAGGGTGATATTGAGCGTTATTGCAAAATGGGCAATGTGGAATTTGTTATGATTGCACAGGCTGGTGAAGAGATTGGTGTTTTGTGCAGGAAGCCTTTTGCTATTTCAATTATTGGCGTTTTGGCATGACAATTACTCTTGACACTCAGACGATGCAGATGATTGCCTTGTTTGAACAGTTGACTGGTGCTCATGTGAAGGATTGTGTTTCGGGTGATGAGCAGGTTATTTTTATCGTTTATGAGGGTGAGGTTGGCAAGGCTGTCGGAAAGGGTGGACAGCACGTGCGTAATCTCGAGAACAAGCTTAAAAAGCGGGTTAAAATTGTTGAATTTCATTCGGATGTTTTGCAGTTTGTCAGGAATGTTGTTGCTCCTCTTGAGTTGGAGAATGTTGAGTTGAAGGATGCTGGGTTATTCATTGCTGCGAAAGATTTAAAAACCCGTGGTTTGCTGATAGGACGAGGGGCTTCAAATCTTCGTTTGTTTGAGGCTATTGTTAAGCGTTATTTTCCGATTAAGGAGATCAGAGTTGTATGAGCAGAAAATCAAATGGTTTGAATACGGCAAAGGCGTTGAGAAAGAGGCGCCATCATGGTAAATGGTTGAGTAGAAAATATGTTCGCAGGATTCTTGAAGTGAAAAAGAAGTCAGACCCTCTTGAGGGTTCTTCTCAGGGCAAGGGTATTGTTGTTGAGAAGTTCCAGCTTGAGGCAAAACAGCCTAACTCTGCAATGCGAAAGTGTTGTCGTGTTCAGCTTGTTAAGAACGGCCGTCAGGTTGGTGCTTTCATGCCAAAGGATGGAGCGCAAAAGTTGATTGATGAGCACGATGAAGTTATTATCGAGTCTATTGGCGGAAGAAAGGGTCGTTCTCTTGGCGATTTGTCTGGTATTCGTTATCAGGTTATCAAGGTTAATGATCAGTCTTTGGATGCCTTGTTGAAGGGCAGGATTGAGAAGGCGAGAAAGTGAGCGTTCTTGTTTTTAATAAGTGGGATGTTGATGGGATCAAGGTTAATGATCTTGGTTTGCAGAGATACATCACTCTTGATTCGCGTTTTGTTCCTAAGACTGGCGCTCGTTATGCTGGCAAAAAGTTTCACAAGTCAAAGGTTTTTATTGTTGAGCGTTTGATTAACAAAGTTATGATTCCAGGTCATAAGTCTAAGAAGCATTTTAAGAGTTCTGGTCATAATACTGGCAAGGGCGCTCTTGCTTATGGCATAGTTTTGGATGCTTTCAAGATTGTTGAGCAGAAGACCAAGCAGAATCCTGTTGCTGTTTTTGTGAAGGCTTTGGAGAATGCTGCTCCTCGTGAGGAGATTGTCACGATTGAGTATGGTGGCGCGCGTTATCCTAAGGCTACTGATTGCGCTCCTCAGAGAAGGGTTGATGTTGCTTTGCGTTATTTCATTCAGGGCGCTTATGACAAGTGCTTTAACAAGAAGACTCCTGTTGCTGATGCTCTTGCTGATGAGATTTTGAATGCTTTCAAGCTTGATGCTAAATCATTGGCTATTTCCAAGAAGTCTGAGATTGAAAGACAGGCTGATTCTTCTAGGTAAATGAAAATCTATTTTGCTTGTTCGGTTCGGGGTGGCAGGGATGATGCAGACTTGCATTTTAAGCTTGTTGAGCATTTGAAGAGTTATGGTGAAGTTCTTACTGAGCATCTTGCTGATAGCAAGATTACTGCTTCTGGCGAATCTTTGAAGGAGAGTTTTATTCATGATAGGGATTTGAAGTGGGTTCTTGATTCTGATGTTGTTGTTGCTGAAGTTTCAACTCCCAGCCTTGGTGTGGGTTATGAGCTTGGCAGGGCTGTTGAGAATAAGAAAAAGATTCTTTGCCTGTTCAGACCTGATGGAAAGAAATTGTCTGCGATGATTGGAGGCTGTCCTGATATTGCGGTTGCAGAGTATAAGGATTTAGGTGATGCAAAGAAAGTTATTGATGAATTTCTTAAACGCAAATGAGTGTTGATTATTCTTTTCGTCCAGCTTCATATTCTGATAAAGGAGCGATTTATTCGATTATGGAGAAGAACATGTCTGATTATTTTAACAGTTTTACATTGGAGGGCTGGTCGCGGGAGAAGTTTGACAAAGGTTTCAAGCCAGAGAGGATTACTGTCTGCGAAATGGGTGGTCGCGTTATTGGTTTTTATGATGTGGAAGCTCAAAAGGATTTTTTGTATTTGCGTAATTTGCAGTTGATTCGCGGTTCGCCTAATTTGAGTCTTGTTTTTCTTGAGCGTATTGAGTGTGAAGCTCAAAATAGTGGTTTAAGGAAGATTCGTGCCAAGATGTTTGTGAGTAATCCTGCGTTGCGTTTGGCAGTGAGGCGCGGTTTTGTTGTTATTGATGACATTTTATCAGAAAGTTCGTGCTGGGTTGAGAAAGCGATTGGGTGCGGATTATTGGCTGATTCTTCTAGGTGAGTGTTTTGGGTGCGTGTTCGTTTTCGTATCCTTCTCTTTTCCAGAGCAGATGTTCTGCTTGTCCTATTTTTAATGGTTCTAAAACCATTTTTTGTGTTGTTTCATCCCATCTTTCTGCCAGGCAGTTGTGTAATAGTCTCCAGTAGAATCGTATTACTGGTGCTCCTGTTTCGAGGTATGGTTTTAGTGTGTTGTATCCTTGTTTTTTGAATTCTTTTGCGATTCTTTGGTATGCGAATATGAAGTGGTGGTCCCATCTTTTTTCTTTTCCTTTTCTTAATTCTATTTTTCCTTTGATTTCTCTTCCGAATTTCATCATGTCCCATAATTCTCTTGGTGAACTGGTGGAGGCGCTTATCTCAAATCCCTGGTTGAATGCTTCTGATATTCTTTTTTTGTAGAGTGGTATGCCTTCAAATCCTGCTAGGTATTCTTTCTTTTTGTCGTGGAAGCTTGGTATTTGTGTTACTGCGGCTATTCCTCCTGTTTTTAGGGGGTTTTTGCCTGCGTAGCAGTCTACTCTTACTGCGGTGTGGATTGCTGAGTCGTAAATGAATCCTCTTACGAGGTCTATGAGTGCTATGAGCTTGTATGTTTTGTTTGTCCAGCTGTGTCCTTGTATGTGGTAGCCGCAATAATTGTCTGTGATTTTTACTTTTCGTAATTCTCTTTCAAAGGCTGTTTCTACGGGTTCGTCTTCTTTTTGTGCCACGTTTTTCGTGCTTTCTTTTTTCAGGAATTTGAATCCTGGTCGTTGTGTTATGAGGTTTCTTCTGATTATTATGATTCTGTTTTTGGGCGCGCTGGTTATTACTTCTATGAGCGAGCTTTCAGTTGAAGGTATTTTGATTCTTCCTTGTGTTCTCAGGTATTTTATTGTCTCTTTTGAATCATGACTGTAGTGTCCTATGGTTTTTTCTGTTCCTTCCAGGGCTCCTTCAAGTATTGTTTTTTTGCCTGGCGGTGTGCAGAAGTATTCGCAGCATTCTGTTGCTGACAGTTTTCTTCCTCTTTCTGATATTTCTTTCAGAAGTTCTTCTGTTGTATGAATGCCGTATATCAGGTCTTCTAATGGCGGTACTTTTTCTTCCAGTGTAAGTATTCTTGGTTCATTCATATCTGTGCTGTTTATCGTCCATTATTTTAACCTTTTAGCAATCTTTAAATACCCTGTTTGGCTTTTTTGTCGTATGGAAGAGTCTCCTGGGGAGCACAAGAAGAAGCATCATAAGGATGTGCAGGATTTGTGGGAAGAGATTGAGAAGCGCGATAAAAATAGTGTTCGGGAGCATCATGATGTGAAGCATCGTGATTATGAGGAGGAAGCGCTTTCTGAGGATTCTGAGGAAGAGAAGGAAGAGGAGTAGTTTATTCTGATTTTTTGCAGT
>JBFYLW010000033.1:0-11261 GCA_041305185.1 Nanobdellota archaeon | reverse complement strand
GTTGCATACAAGCCCAAACCAGTCTTGTTATAGATGTACAAGTTTGCATCCTCGCTGGCACCATAAATGAATTCTGAATCAGCAAAAACAGACTGAACAGCATTTGTAGCATCAGTCAAATTTGTGGAGAACTGGATAGGGTCGAGAACAACAGAATTATTTACGCACTCGCCACCAACACACTGCAGCCTTGTAGTAACATTGAACGAAGTGCCATTAGTCACGTTCTGACTGCCAGTAAGCATTGTCACAGAAATATTGCCAAAAGGAATCGAAAAGTTAGCAGTATCATTGCCCTGAATAGTTCCATAATCGCAGAAAGCATTCAAACTCCAGTTGCCACTGTCCAAAATTTGAACATCAGCATTATCAAGAACCAAGAAATCGCCAGAAACAGTAGTTGTAGTCGCGTAAATGAAATTATTATTGTCAAACAAGTTCGTCAGGTTAAAGGTGGCATTAACAGCACCAGAACAATTTGCCCTGACTTCTGTAATATTGTCAAAGAAAACAAGATTAGTGCAATCACTGAAGTTGTTAGGCACGTTGATAGAACATTCGACAGTTGAAGGGACAGTATCACGAATAGTAAGATTATTGCTGTTGAAATAAGTCGTCTTTGCAGTAGCGTCAAGAGCCCTTGAATCGCACATCCAGACATCACCAACCTCAGTCGCGCTATCAGGAATAGTGCTGGAATTGACTAAAACTCCCTGCGCCTGCCCTATGTTCTCAAAACCGTAATATTTCAACAACAAAGCATCATGGGTTGCATTGCTAATCCTGCCGCCAATAATAATATAATTCTTGCTATCAACAGCATCTGCCCAACCGCGATCATTAGCGCCAATCTGTTCAGTAAGATTCCAAACCTGATTGCCATTTGTATCATACTTAACTAACAAAATAGAAAAATTAGAGTAACCAGAAACGTAAATATTATCCCCATCATCAATAGCAACACTATCTCCAGTATCGCTAAAACCATCGCTATGGCTTGCATTATATGTTGTGTTCCAAAGATGGTTCAGATTAGAATCATATTTTACTACAACCATGATAGGGCGTCCTCCAAAATAGGATTCACCGGTAACGATGATGTTATCTGAACTGTCAATAACAACATCATTTCCTAAATTTGCAGATGAGCCAGAAATGTTAAATGTCACATTTTTAATGTGATTGCCTAACTGATCAAACTTTGCTGTATATGTCTGTGAAGGGCCTCCTAAAAACATCTTGCCAGTTATGATAATATTGTCATTACTATCAATAGCAACACCATATCCTTCACCAGAACCAGGAATGAACTTGTTCCACTGCAAACTACTGGAAGAATTAAATTTCCAAATATAAATAGTTCTCGCATTTCCTGCACTTTGATTATAACCAACAACAGTAATATTATTACCACTATCAACAGCAACATCGAAAGCATAGTCTCGAAAACTAATTCCCGCAGTAGTATTCCAGATAAAACTTCCAGAGGAATTCAATTTCCAAACCCAAATATCTGAAGTAGGTCTATACTCTCCTGCAGCTATAATATTATTCTGACTGTCCACTGCAACAGCTTCTGCATATTCACTCAATGCAAAACCTTCAGTCCTATTCCACAACTGAGTTCCATTTTCATCAAATTTTCCCACAAAAAAATCAAGAGCCTTGCCTGGAGCGTTTATAGAACCTGCAGCAACAATATTATCAAAACTATCCACGGCAACCCCATAAATCTGGTCAGAATCGATTGTGACTTGATCACCAAAAATATCATACCACTTGTAAAAATAAGGCTTCCCATTCTTGTACCAGAAACCACGATAAGTTACCTGGTCGCCATCAGCATCAGTTGCATTAGTATAACAAGTAAGATTTTCGTTAGTGAAATTAGCTCCAAAAGTCGAGTTTAATACTGGATTATTCATCACAGGAGCAGCCTGAAGAAAGAAATCAGAACCAAGAAAACCCACAATGCTGCCATTACCAAAAGCGAGATAACTAAGTGTAAACAAGAGCATAGCTGCCAACCCTATATGAATCTGAACCCACTTCATCTCTTTTCAAAGCAAAAAATACTTTTTTGATATATAAATACGACGGTTATATGTCTTCACAAATACAAATACTTTTAAGACAAAGCGAAAAACTTCAAAAAATGGAATGGAAAGTATATGCTGCAAACAAAACATGTTATGTATTGCGCGATGGAACGCTTGTTGAAACATACTCAATACTGAAAAATCAAGGAGACGGACTGACTTTATACTCTCGGGGAACAAGCGACAAAAAAATGCCTGCAATAGAGCAAATGAAACTGATAGCGAGCATAACGGGAAAATTTCTATATGACCGAACAAAAGGATTAAACTTCAACGGACTCGCAAAAAAAGTAGATGAAGCAGGAGAAATAGCCTTTGTCTCACAACTCCATCCAGAAGCAGTAAAAAGCAGAAAAGCAATAGCAAAATTATGCATCGAACAAGCAAAACAATACTTGCGCATAGGACCTGCATTCAATGAACAAGCCAAAATAATCCTTTACGAAATAGACAAATACGACCCTGACAATCAAGAATATCAGGCTTTACTGAAAAGCATCACAGACTAAACATTTATTTCTCTGAAGTAGTAAAAAGACGAAAGATTTAAATTAATGGTGAATAATATGAGCCTTATGGTGGATTCAGTAGAGCAAAGGGTTCTGGAATTAGTGAAAAAACACGTTGAAGGACAAAAAACCATAACTGGAACCAGAATTGAGCGTGTACAGAAACAGCATGCTTATGAATATGAATGGTATGAAGATGAACCAGTTTCATACACTGAAGTCGATAGCACAGAAAGAGATGCGGCATTTGCTGAACTTATGCAGATAGGCAAACCGGCATTACCAACACTGGTCAAGATAATAACCTCTGAAAGAGGAGAATATCCTAATGAATACTCGCGTATTATTGACGGAGTGGGCCCTCCATTGCGTTTACTTGCAGACAAAGAAGTTTCAAAATCCTTAGTCCAGCCATTTCAGCAAAAAGTTGATAAAATTTCATATGAAAACCAAGAACCTTATGATTGTCAAATCTGGTCAATATCGCACATATTGAGCGTCTATCCTGTTTCAGAAGCAACACCGGCACTTTATGCTGCAATTACGAAAAAAACAAATGAAAAACATTTTTTCAGCCAATACACGCGACAAAACTGTTTTGATGCACTAGCAGGAATAGGAACCAAAGAAGCAGTAACGAAAATTCTTACGGCGGCAGTACAGGATGCACAATCAAAACATCAACCTGACAGCAACTACGCACTTGCACTAAGATGTCTGGAACAAAAAATATTTCAAAACGGAAAAATACTTTATGAAATCTATGGAACAACAGAAGATGCACAAATAAAAGAAATCACATCAGAAGCACTAAGCTGGACCAAATCAATATACTGGCTTAGAAAAAAACTACACCTATGAAACCAAAACTATTATACATATACAGGGACCCGATGGAATGGCGAAGTCCAGCTGTACAAAATGAATACGTGCAAAGAGATGAATCTATAATATACGCACTCGTTCCCAAATTCTCCATTGCAACAAAGAAAAATCTTCTAACACTCAAACCATCAATCGCATCAACGTTTTCATATATACTCACCCACCTGCAGAATGACCCTGAAACCCAAACATTCACATACGAAAAAAGCCTTGCAATCATCAGCAATATACATGAACAATTTCCAGACATCAAAATAGTCGTTTACACAGGAGCATCATATCACACAGTAACAGAAGAACAGCTCAAAGAAGCAGGAGCAAAAGCAGTCATACGAAAACAATCAATAAGACACTTAGAGGAAGATGTAGAAGAAGTCAAGAACTGCCTGGAAAGACTGCTTAATGAACAACCATAACCTTATTTTCTCTTTTTAACATGCCAATTCAATAAAAACAAAATACCGATAAGAAAAGCAGGAGTTGCAATCGGAACAGGCCAGAACAGCATGTACCATGGATGAGGAGTTCTTATTGCTACAGTTGTTAACACCATCACTGTATAAAACAAACCTGCCAGAATGAAAAAAACCCCTCCAACACACTCGTACTTCCAGGAAATAATCAGAACAACTAACAAGACAAATACTGGAATGTTATGCATGAACAAGCCGAGAACAGTACCCCAGAAATCCAGTTGCATATCAAAAATGTCCAAAGAAAACATAGCCAAAAATAAAAGAAACAAAATAGACAAAATCCTTGGAGTCCAATAAACAAAACGGTTAACCTTATTCTGTAGTTTTGCCATCAAATTCAGCTTCTTTTGCCTCTGCTTCTGTTTTTGAAACGCGTACAATGCCGTCTTTGTGATGAGCAGGAGAATATATAGTATACATCTTCAACTCTTCTGTAGAAGATGTGTTGATAATATTATGTTGGGCACCAGCAGGCACGACAATAGCCACACCATCACTAAGCAAATATTCATGACCATCAATAATACACTTGCCCTGGCCTTTCTCAAAACGGAAAAACTGGTCATTATCAGTATGAACTTCCATACCAATCTCTTCTTTCGGCTTCAAACTCATAAGAACCAGCTGGCTGTGTTTTGACGTATACAAAACCTTGCGAAAATTCTTGTTTTCCAAGGTCGCTTTTTCAATATTTGCAGTAAATCCTTTCATAAAACTAAATGTGGTTAACGGGTATATAAATGTTTTTTATACCAATTTATAAAAAACAAAATTCCGACAAGAAGAGGCGGACCTATAATTAGAAAAGACGAAAGCAGGCTAAGCCATTGAGGAGGAAGATTAGTCAGTGCGGTCATTGCCGTCCGGGCAAGGAAAAGTAATCCAAGCAATGTGAAAACAATAGCTCCAACCAATTCATGCTTCCAGGCAATTATCAGAATAATCAACAGGAAAAAAACTGGAATGTTGTGGAGAAACAAGCCGAGAACAGTTTCCCAAAAACTCAATTCCGCATCAAAAACATCCAATGAAAAAACTGTGAGAAAAAGAAGGAACAGAATACATAAAATCCTCGGCGTCCAAAAAAGAAACCAGTTAATCCTCTTTTTCATATATTGATAAAATTGAAGGAATTATTTAAATCTGATTGTATCTAATAGTTGTAGATAGTTCTACACCAACAGTATTTATTATTTAAATAAACGCCCTCTTTATGGCAGATATCCCGCTGCCGATGACAAACTAGGAGGAGACAAAAATGACGGAAACAGCAACAAAACTGGAAAAAATAGCAATAGTGACCTACAATAGAATAGGTCAAGGAAAATACGAAAATGGAGTATTAAACGCAGGAAACAAGCAAATCTACATTGCGCAGAACGGACACCTAGCAAAATGGGCTGTTGAGCCAAACTCGTGCCCACGCGAAGAAGCAATCGAATCAAGAGAACGCGCAGCAAGAAGAGCGGCAGAACAGATAGATCTCAGCGAAATGGACAAGATATACATATATGTCGGAGCTGCAGGTGGCGCAGAGGAAGCAATCAGGCAGACCAGAGGCCTACCAGCAGAAAAAGTAACATACGTCATGTGCGACTGCGGCTTTACACGCAAAAGAGAAATGATAAAGCACCTCGGCAACCAAGATGCACAAGTCATCGACTGCGAATGCGGCGGAAGAGAAACACTACAAAGAATATTGGACGACATCCTCAAGAACTGAGGATTTTTTATTTTTTATTTACACTAAATTTAAATAATGTGTTCTATATAATGATATTATGAAAGATTTTATGAAATTGTTACATACAATAAACAAGTTAAAACAATTGAAAAGAACCGGTTGGGTACACAGAAAAGTCCCAAACCCAGAATCTGTTGCAGACCACACTTTCATGACTTCTATATTGACTCTTTTACTTGCTGATGAAACCAACCTTGACAAAAACAAGTGTTTGCAGATGGCATTAATACATGATTTGGCAGAATCGATTGCAGGAGACATAACGCCTAATCAAAAAAATATCGGAAAAAAACACATACTTGAGAAAAAAGCAATAGAATCACTCTTCAAAAACACCAATAAAAAAATAATCCAGCTATGGGATGAATACGAACACAGAGTTACTCCAGAAGCCAAATTTGTATATGAGATTGACAAGTTAGAAATGTTATTACAAGCATCTGAATACAAACGCAAATACAAAAACACAAAAATCGACTTTTCAGAATTCTATACATACGTTCAAACCAGAGCAACTCACCCAAAAATAATAAAAATCCTGAAAAAACTAAAATAAATTCACTTCTGTTTTTTATCAACTTTTCTCTTAATACCAATAACACCTGCTATGCAGAATAAACTTGCCAGCACCAGACCGATAACAAGCGCGTAAGTGGGAAGAGAGCCCAGGTAAGATATCACGAGACAGAAAGGAATCAAACCAAGCAAAGTAGCCCAAAAGAAAGTCCTGAATTTCACTCTGGTAAATAATCCAAGAATATAACTTAAACCATCAAAAGGACTCACAGCACGGAAAAAGAAAATAGTCAAAAAAATGTTTTCCTCAGGAATATACTTTTCCACTTTCTCAATCTGTCTCAATGAAATGATTTTAGATACGTAAGGCCTGCCAAATCTCCTTGCAAGACTAAATGCAATCACAGCACCAATAGTCCAGCCAAACACTGAAAGAACTGTAGTTATCAAAACACCCCAAAGCAGCGCTCCAATAGGAATCAAAGGCACAGTACTAATGGGAGTAAAAACAACAGATAAGATGAACAATAACATAAATAATAACATTCCCCAAAATGAATTAGCCCCAATTACTGCCTCAATCTCAGGCTGGTAAACATTAACAAGATAAGACGCAAACACGAACAGAACAAGAATTAAAAGCAAAGAAAAAAAATCCTTAAAAATATCCCTTCTTTTGTGTTTGTCCTTAAAAAAACTCATACACGCTTATTATTTTTAAGGATTTATAAATATTGCCTGCAATAACTATATTGTTGAAGATAAATAAAATAATTTATAATCAATGAGCAGGTAAATGGCAGTGTGAAAAAAGCAAAAACCACATTGATGAAGAAAAACAAATATCAAATAATTCAAACAGCACCATCGAATAATAGAACAAATGTTAAAGATTGTCGATTAAAAAATCAAAGATTTTTTTAATCATTCACTCTTTAAACTGTCATAAAGATTAACCCTTTTTTCAAGCAATTCAGGCCTGACAACGGCCTCCTGCTTTTGAAGCTCGTCATCAATCTTCTGATACTCTGAATTCAAAAAATCAAAAACAGCCATTCTGGCAGAATCAACATCACCTTTATCCCTGAGCGCAATATAAAATGCCTCGTGCAGTTCGCCAAAAGTATCAATATTTATTGCAAAACCAGACTTGTTCAACTCTTTAAGCCTCTCCCTCACCACAACCTCATTAGCACCATCATAATCATCAATTGCTTTCCTAAAACCTGCCAAAGAATAAACATCATAACCTGATGGAGTCTTTTTGTAACTCTTGCTCTCAGGCCTTGCAATCTCGTCCTCCAAAGCAATTATTTCAAGATAAACACCAGCAGACTTCCTCAAATCCTCATTTTTAACCCTCTCAAAATACTTCTTTGAATCTGCAAGCAAGCCGCCATCAAAAAACAACCTGCCCAAGGCAATAAGAGCTGATTCATCATTCTCGCCGGCCTTCTTCCTTAAAACAGCAACCTCATCAAACTTTTTTCTAGCAGACTGATAAATCGACTTGGAATTCTCAAAACCCTTCGCAAAAACATCAATGCTGTCATAAAACAGATAAATATCATTAACGTTCTTCAAATGATTGTCAATACTGGAAATCAAAGCATCAATAGAGCCAACCCTCTTATCAGCATCATCCAAGAAATAATTTTTAGACAACCATCCTGTAGATTCAATAATAATCGCAAGCTCTTTCTTAGCAGCATTGTATCTGGATACGGACAAATCACGCTCTACAGTAGTAAGATTTCGCTCATAAACCTGAATATTACTTATCAAACTTTCATAAGAAGGATCATTCCTAAAATGTCTTTTATTATTATCCAAATTCAAAAGAACAAAATAATTGGAAAGGTCTCCCTTAAGCTTAACAACATCAATCCTGCTGAAAAAAATACCTTTGCCCAACTGCTCCCTCCAGTAAGACTGCTGTTTTTCAGCTTCGCCAAACTTTTCCAAAGCAGATGCATACTGTTCCAAAGCAGGAAGTTTATCACCAATCATATCCTTCAAACTAACAGTCCTCTCATTCAATTCATCCGCGTGCTCTCTCTTCAAACGCGCCTTATCCTTCTCAAAATCTTTAATCAAAGCCAAAGCCTCAACAAGAATCAGAGTTTTATCCTGCAATCTCACACTAACATTGCTGCTTCTCTCAACCAGCTCAAAAGCAGCATCAACTTTTCCCTTCAATCCAGAATAAACATCAGAAAACTCCTTTTCCTCCCTAACCCTTTTAGCCTTAGCTTCCAACTCATCAACCCTCCCCTTCAATAAAGAATCCTGACCCGCAATACCCCTCAACTCATTCAGACCAGAAGCCAAATTTTCAAAATCAAAAACTGAAATACTTCTTTCAAGACCACCATAAATGTCATCATACCTTAAAATCAAACACTCCTTTTCTCTCCTCGCTTCTGCCTTCTGATGATGATCATAACCAACAAAACCGGAAATAGTGCCAGCAAGAGCAAGAACAAGACCTGCAATAGTCCCATAAATAATTTTCCTGCTGTGCCTCTCAACAAAAGACTTAGGGGGAACTGGCTTTTTAATACCCCAATGTTTTCTCCTATTTTCCTCCCAAGCAAGCATAAACTTTGGTGAACTGTGTTTCTGAGAAATTCCAGGATATTCCTCTTCCAGCACAGTCCAAACTTTCATCATATCTTCAAGCCAACCAATCCTTTTCAGAACAGTATCAGGCCTTTGAACAGTCCCTCTAAGCAAACGCTTCCAATCATTGATAAAACGCAACTGCTCATCAAAACGACAGGCTGAAACATCAACAGTTCTCCATTTGCCAATAATATTTTCCAACTCATCCTGTCTGCGCGCCTCGACTGCCTCCCTGTTTTCAGGCTCAGTCACATAACTGAGCTTGTTTAACTCTTCCAGAAATTCCTCTGAATTGGAAAATCTCTGCTTAAAGTCCTTTGCCAAAGTCCTCATCACCAGATTCTCCAATTCCATAGATATTTTACCATTTATTCCCCGAAGAGGCGGAGGCTCGATTTTTGGATTCTCTATCTGAGAAAAAATCTCATCAATATCCTCGCCAAGATAAGGAGGCCTGCCAGCCAGCATTTCGTAAAAAGTAGCCCCCAAACCATAAACATCAGAAGAAAAATTATCCCTCCCTCTCAACTGCTCAGGCGCCATATAAAGAGGAGTTCCCAACGCAGTGCCAACAACAGTCTGCCTGACATTTCCCATCCCCCTAACCAGACCAAAATCACTAAGCTTAGCATTCCAATTAGAAGTCACCAGAATATTGCCGGGCTTCACATCCCTATGAACCATGTTATTATTATATGAAACAACCAAAGCACGCGCTATCTGCTTAGCAACAAGATAGGCTTTATCAACAGGAATAGGCTTAACAATCTTGTCCAGACTCGTTCCCTCAACATATTCAAGCCCTATAAAATGCAGATTAATCCTATTATCACAGCCTGAAAAATAAAAACCAACAATGTTTGGGTGGACAGGCAAAGACCTCATAGCCTCTGCCTCCCTCTTAAAACGCTCCACAAAAGGGGAATTAGGACGGCTAAGCTCAGGAGAAAGAACCTTAATCGCAACAGTTTCACCACTTTTTATCCCATCCTGATAAACCGCTCTC
The DNA here is from genome assembly GCA_041305185.1 of Nanobdellota archaeon. Taxonomy (GTDB): domain Archaea; phylum Nanobdellota; class Nanobdellia; order Woesearchaeales; family ARS49; genus CABMGU01. Next base: position 1,401 of record JBFYLW010000033.1, on the reverse strand, counting down.
AAAACACCAGCCATATTGCCTGCGCCCAAAAATTTAGAAATCAAAAGAGACTCCTCATTAACAACGAGCATCCTGCCTAAAAGATGATTGTAAGACTCTTCAGGATTAGAAGAATTAGAGGCAAAAGTATCAGAAACACTACTATCAACCCTAATCTTATCACTGCTCATAACAAACTCTTCACCACTCTAAAACAGGGCATTATAGTATAAAACGTTTGCGAGGCTACGGTATATAATACTGGAAAATTTTCAATAAAGACAAACAGAAACGGCACAACTCTTGACAAGACAGGTGAATCGGCAGGCATCATTTAACTGGAGAACACATCAAAAATAAGCCTGCGAAAAATCATTTTTTCTTTATCCATTCCCGGGTAATCCACTTTTTAATCAATGCTTCTTCCAAATCTATTTCAAGAATATTTGAAATCACTAAAGCCAATCCGATTACATCAGACAATTCCTTAGCCATTTCTTTTTTAGATTCATCAGGAGACAAAAATTTTTCCGGCCTACACTTCTTCTTATGAACTATGTATGATTGCACAAACTCGCCGAGTTCTTCAGTTATTTTTAACATCAGATAGTCATCATTAACATCTATCCTGTCCCTTTTCGAATTAGAAAGAAATATTTCCGTGATTTTATCTTGCAATTGTTTAAGTTCCATTTTCTATTATTCTTTCAATTATTCATTAAAAATTAAATTCTTTTATAAACATTCTGAAAAAAATAAATCATATAATCCGGAATATCCTTGTTTTTAACCATCAGTTTAGCCTTATCTTCCACGGTTAGGAATTTTTTAGCACCAAAATGATGCTTAGCCAACACATTAAGAGCTTCTTTAATAGAATTTTCAACAGAATACCAGCCGAAAAACTCACCAGACTTGATTAGTTGTTTAGCTATCCTGCAATCTTCATCTTTTTCAATAACGACCACAGGAATCATTTTTTTTGACAAACAAGCAGCAGTAGTCTTATGGCTGCCATCCAAAAGAAAATATTCAGCTTTCGGATGCTTATCCAGAAAACCTTGCAAAAGAGCATTATACCTTTTTTTGCCTTTAACAAAAGGAATTCCTGTTAATTTATGAATAACAGGGCAAGGCGGCAGAATTTTACCCTGATTCTTGCTAAAAACCCTAAAATAAATCTTAAGAATATGCGGATTGTACAAAGGGTAATCTCTTAATGTGATGATTTGATTCGGACGCAACAGTTTATGCTTCATAGCTTATCAACAGCAACCTTCTCTTCCTTGCCAGTCGCCAATTCTCTCACAGTAACCTTGCCCTCAGCCAAGTCCTTCTCGCCAACAATCACTATCTTCTTCGCGCCAATAGAATTAGCGTACTCAAACTGCTTAGCAAGCTTCCTGCGCATCAAATCAATAT
>JBFYLW010000032.1:0-17664 GCA_041305185.1 Nanobdellota archaeon | reverse complement strand
GTCTGCTGAAGATAAGGAGAAACATTATACTTCTTAGCCAAAGAAATAGTCGGCTCCAAATATTTAGAAATAGAACCCTCACTGACTGTGAAAATTATTTTACCATTACACTTCGTGCATTTTCCAACAAGAGGAGGACGACGGAACTTCTCATTACAACCAACACACCTAAACTCCTGCATGGAAAACTTCCTGAGATTACCCTTAGTATCCTTCAAGAAATGCTTCTCAATAACAAGACGAGCCACATCAGAAGCATCAACACTTCTCAACTTGTCAGCCAAATCCATCTGGCCCCTCAGTTTATCTTCCATAGACGGCAAGGTCTTATAAGCGCTGCAACGCACAGTATGATTAATATTCGTGATGTCATGAGTAAACATCATACCCTCATACTGCTCAGGCTTGTTCAAACGAGCCTTAATCTGAGAAATCTTAACATCCCAAGGCATCTTATACTGCAAAGCAGCCTCAAAAAACTCAAGAGGATACCTGGAAGCAACATCAACATCAAAAGCCATATCATCAACCTCGCAAGGCGTCAAAATACTGGTCAAAACAAGAGGAGTATCCATAGTAGAACCCCTTGAAGAAGGCAAATACTTCTTTGAAAAATTCAGGAAAGCATCCATCATCAAAATAACACAAGCCTCATCACCATCACAATCTCTCCTAGTGGCAGCATGCAACAAAGGATGAGCAAACAACCCCTGAGTCTTAGAAAAACCAATAATCCTGCCAACAATACCTGCAGAAGTGTGCGGGGCAAGAACAATAACAAAATGACCAATCAAATCAACAGCAGAAGAAACATTATACAATCTCGGCAAACCATACAACAACTCAAGCTCATCATCAACAAAACGAGAAACATTGGCAAGAACCTTATCAGCACCATCATCAGGACTCTCAGCACAACTTGGAAGAATAATATCCTGAGGCTTAAGCTCGACAATCTGCCCATCATCAACAAGCTCCTTACCATAAACATCCTTCACGTAACCAAGCGCCCTCAACTTCTCAACAGAAGTTCCAATTTCGCAAGACTTGAAATGGGTAATCGGCAATTGAGTCATATCATAACGCGTAGTACCATCCTTGTAAACATGAATATCATAACGAGCACGCAAAATACCCTTCCCCAAATTCTCAGGCACGTGCTCCTTATTGCTCGTTCCACGAACACCCTTAATCAATTCAGGATAATGCTGAACACCAAGCTGTTTAACAACACAATCAAAATAATGCTTTATAGGAATCGAACGCTCAGAACTAACATCATTATCACCATGAACAGCACACTTCCTAGATTCCTGCAAACCGCACCTGGAACACTTAAACCTCTGGACTGCAGGAGAATTACAAACCTCGCACACTGACAAAACCGTCTCAACATTACATTTCGGACAAAAAAAGAAAGGAAAATCGGCAACAACCTTTCCAGCAGAAAGAGAACTCTGGAAACTACGCAAACGACCACCCTCCTCCCCAACAGGAAACAAAACATGAGGGCTGCCAGTCAGCTCCCTCTGCTTAGCCTTCTCAGGACGGCCCATACGAGCACCAATAAAAGTGCCAGCCTTATCACGAACAATAAAAGGAGAAAACTGGTTAACAGCATCAAGCACAGACTTATCAGCAGAAATATAACGCTTCAAATCACCTGGCTTTCCATCAAGCAAGTGCAGCAACGCAGAAAGAACAACAGCGAAATCCTTCTCAATGACAACAAACTCATTATTAACAAAAACGTGAGGCAAACCAATCAGCTCAAGATAACGCTTGGCAGGATCATTAGACAATACAATCTTCTGAATACCAAGCTCACCAGCATGCACCTTCGCACGATCAAACCAGTCAAGAAGCTGACGAAACTCACCAACCGACAACAAATTCCAATACAAAGAATATGCAGGATGCAAAGGAGTCTTAGTAGAACGGGCAAGAGCAACAGCCTCCTGACCAGAAGGAATTTTGCGCAAAGGATCATCCAAAAACAAAGAAAGCTCCTTAGAATCAGGAAAAACACGCGCCACTTCCTGAGCCCACCATTCAGGACAATAACCTGCAGGAGCCAGAATGTGAGCACGATTAAAAAAATCGCCATAAGAAACAAGAATATCACCCAAAAACAATATCTCCTTAATAAACGGCTGAACACGCTTAGCCTCATCCAACGAACTAACCTGAAGAACAGAACCATCCTCCAACCTAACAATAGGCCCCTCAACCAAATCACAAGAAGTCATACTCGCAGCCTTGCCAGGACGCTCTGTTTTCAACTGAGTGCCAGTCGCAATATACTGATTAAGAATAAACATCGTAGCAGGATGAATAGCCTGAGCGCTAAAACCACTAGTACGACAACGACCATACCTCAAACGAAAACCACCAGGACACAACGGATAACCCAAAACAGGCCTGCCAGCAACCAAATCGGTAATATAAGTATAATCAGGAGAAATCTTCTGCTGAGAAACCGCCTGCTGCTTACCAGCCTTAACCTTCTTCTGAATATGCAAAAATTCCTCCAAAAAATTCCAATCATCAAGACCAAAATCCTTACCCCAAACCCCCAACTGCTTCCACAACTTAGCAGCCTTCGAAGGAATACAAGAAGACAAAACAAGACAATAACCAGACCTAATCTTATTAGTAGGAACACGAGGCAAATCCTTGTAATTAGAAACTTCAATCTTCTCACTCGGGTCACCGCTGACTTCAACAGGCAGATTTTTCAACAAGAAATCAATCTCCACGTTGCTCGGGTAATACTGCAGATTTGTAACACGCTCATGATAATCCTGCAGTTCAGTAGAAGCACGCTTAATCTCATCGGGCTGAGCATCATAAACATCATAACCAAAACATTTGCGAACATAATCAGTAATAATGACACTAACAGCGGCAGCAGTACCTCCTGCATTCCTAATAGGACCTGCAAAATTAACACAAATATACTCACCACGGCCATCCATACGCTTCTTCACTTCAATATTAACAATACCATCCAAAGGAGAGCTGACAACACCCACAGTAACATAAGCAAAACCAGTGCGAATTCCAATTTCAATTGCCTGCTGCTTAGACTCAAACCTGCAAAACTTTTCCAAAGCAATTTCCTCAGAAATCTTCAAAGCAACACGCCAATCAAGACTCCCAAACTGCTTCTCCAACTCCATAATCCGCTCAACAACCCCCGAATTAACAATCTGAGGAGCGATAACCGAAATCAAACCAACAACACGCTGAGCCATGTTCTCCGCAAGAGAAACTTCAACCACCCTCTCAGGATCAAAACATTTGCTGCGAGCACTCGACGCAAAAGAATGCAGGCGAGCTACCTCGGACTTCAACATTTCAAAATATTTTGACATTTCAACAGATGCAATCATACTAAAACCTCAACATAGAGACCTGGCGAGTCTTCAAATTAACAACAGGAATCACGCCAGGCTCAGGAGAATGACCAAACTTTTCCTGATAACTCGTCTTTGACTGAAAACAACTGCCCGCAACCAGAGTAGTGCCGCGATAATGCAAAAAACCAGCCTTATGAATGTGCCCTGCAAAAAACAAATCAGGCACCTTATCAATAACCAAAGGATCATAACGAGACTCCGGAATATACAAAGTGCTCGTATGCTGAGGCGCAAGATGACGCCGCTGCAATAAAAATTTCATAATCAAAGGAACACGATCAGAAATGTGCTTACCACTATTCTTAATGCTGGGAACAATGTCTCCATAATCATCAAAACTGAAACCATGATAAACCAAAACATCAAAACCGGGAAAATTAGCAGAGGAATGAATATTCACCATACAAGGATTGCACACGAGAATAACATTCGGAAGATCATAAAGAGGAGAAGCATACTCCTTAATCAATTTCGGCTGAGGCTCACTAATCCTGCCAGCATCATGATTGCCAGGACAAACAATAATAGGAATAGATTTGGGAAGAAGACCCAGCAGTCTTGCACCCTCTTTATACTGATCACGGATATCAGAAATGAGAAGTTCCTTTTCATGCTGGGGATAAATACCAACACCATCAACAAGATCCCCACAAATAAAAATATACTTCAGCTTAGCAGCAATAGCCCTTTCTTCATCTGTCCCGAAACCACCATTAGCCCAAGAAACAAAACGCTCAAACTTCTCACGCTCAAAAAGAGAAGAACCAACATGAATACAGGTAAGAACGGCAACATAAGCCTCATCAGGAGCAAGTTTTGCCTCTGCGATAGGAATATCAGGATAAACCAAAGAGTTGGCAAACACAATACCATCACCCAAAACACCTGAAACACCCAAAACCTCATCCAAAACAACATCAGAAGCCTGAACAAATAACTCCTGCTTGTTCTTTGAACAGAGAACAGAAAAAGTACCAGAAGAATCTTCCAAAGACAACATAATATGCTCATTTTTAGTAACATACTTATTAACAACAATACCAATAATCGAAAGAGTCTCACGATCCTTCTTCAAACGCAAACGGGAAATAGAAGTAAGATTCTGCAACTCCTGCCTTGATTGAAGCAGTTTTTCCAAAGCACGATAACGAGCATTAAAATAATCAACAAAATCCTGCACAGAACGCTTCCTAGGCTTATCATCATACTCAGAAATGAGTTTAACAGAAGAATTCGCATCAGGATAAAGAAGAACAACAGGAGAGACGCCGCGTGAAATAGCATCATGCCACTGTTCGACAATCTCAGGACGTTCAAGCCTTCCAAGAACCTCCTGATTAACAAGAACATTATGCTTCAAAAAAGCACCAACGATCTCCTTCTTCTTAACTAACAACTCCATGACAATCCAAGCTCCTCAGACAAAATACCTTTGATTTTCTGAATAATAGAATCATTAACGCCGACACTAATCTCCCGAGTCCTACCATAGCGACCCTTACTGATAACCTTAGCATTAATGATGCCCAGCATGTCCAACTCTGCAATAATATCACTAATACGACGCTGGGTCAAAGGCCTGAGACCTGACTGTGAGCAATAACGCTCGTACAAAGAATAAATCTCTCCTGTAAAAACACCCTGTTTCTGCGCACAAGCATCCAAAATCGAAAATAAAGTTACCTGATACTGCTTAGGCTGAGTAGCAACAACATCAAGAACACGATCACGCTCAATCTTCTCCTCAGCATGATCAAGATGAACAATAGCAACTTTAGAATCACCCTGGCGCTCAGCAAGCTCAGCAGAAACACGCAACAACTCCAAAGCACGGCGAGCATCACCATGCTCACGAGCAGCAAAACCAGCACACTTGCCAAGCACCCCCTCCTCTAAAACGCCCTGATGGAAAGCAAGAGAAGCACGCTGCTGCAAAATACTCTGAATCTGCTCAGCATTATAAGGTGGAAAAATCAGTTCCTCCTCACTCAAAGAACTTTTGACACGGGGATCCAACGTGTCAGTAAAACCGAGATCATTAGAAATGCCAATCAAAGTAATCTGCGCATTCTTAAGCTCAGAATTAATTCTTGTCAAGTTATACAATAACTCATCACCAGCCTTGCCGACCAGCTGGTCAATTTCGTCAAGAATAAGCAACAAAACATGCTTATCCTTGTCCAAAGCAGTGAAAAACAAATTATAAACCTCATCAGTAGGCAAGCCAGTAGGAGGAATGTTCTTACCATACTCCCGCAACAGTTGAGCAACAATACGATATTCTGTATCAGCAAGCTTTTTCAGCTTACAGTTAAGATAAATAACCTTGATAGGCAAGTTCTTCTGCTTAGAAATATCAAGCAATTGCTGAGTGGTATACCTGACAGTCAAAGTCTTCCCAGTTCCAGTCTTACCATAAATAAAAACGTTAGACGGTTTTTCACTACGCAAAACAGGAGCAAGAATATTAGCAAGAAGATGAATCTGATCATCACGATGAAAAATTTGAGGCGGGGCAAAATTAGATTGCAGTGCAATCTTATCCTTAAAAATAGGTTTTTTCTCTAAATACTTCTCGAAAAAATCAACCAGCCCCTTTTCCTTCATGTGGAAAACAAACAGCAACAGGGTATATAAAGTTTTTGATAGCCCTCACCCCAGCATTTCGTATGGAAGTATAGAGGATAGTATATGTTTGAAGGTATTATTATTATTACTTTCTATATAGATAATATATATATATAATAACTGTTTCATTTCTTTACTATATATAAAATAAGTTTTTAATAAGAAAAACAAAAAAACATAAAGTTATTTAAAAATAAAAAGCGGTTACAGTGGAAATGAAGGGGGGTGGCATAGGCAGTAAAACAGCTTTCTTTTGCCACTCAACAATTACGAATAAAAGGAAAGATTTATATATTAGTTATTCCTACAGAGGAGTAACAACAAACAAGGAAAATGTTATGATCGTCCAAAAAGATTTTTTAAACAAACTAAAGGATTTCGGCCTAAACAGCTACGAAGCCAAATTGTGGACAGCACTGTTATCAAGAGGAGTTGCAACTGCAGGAGAACTTTCTGACATTGCAAACGTACCCAGAAGCAGAAGTTATGACGTTCTAGAAAGCCTAGAAAGAAAAGGCTTCGTAATAATGAAACTGGGAAAACCGATAAAATACATCGCAGTACCCCCCTCAGAAGTACTTGAACGCGTCAAAAAAGGAATACAAGAAGACGCAGACAAACAAGTTGACCTGCTTAACACACTAAGAAAAAGCGACGTTCTAGGAGACTTAAACCTTCTACACAAACAAGGAATAGACCTTGTAGAACCAGCAGACCTAACAGGCGCGGTAAGAGGAAGAGGAAACTTATACAACCACCTCGCAGCCACCATAAAAAGCGCTGAAAAAACAGTCAGCATAATGACAACGGTCTCAGGACTAACAAGAAAAGCAGAAGCACTCAAAAACGCATTGCAAAAAGCAAAAGAACGCGGAGTAACAATCAAAATTTTATCACCAGTAGCAGCAAACCAAGCAAAAACGCTGGTTGCAACAGCACAAACAAAACAAATTGATGCAGTACCCGCCAGATTCTGCGTTGTTGACGGAAAACAAATAACCTTCATGGTGCTCGATGACGCTGACACACACCCAAACTACGACTTCGGAATCTGGGTGAATACACCCAGCTTTGCAAAAAGCTTTGAAAACATCTTTAATATGCTCTGGGAAAAACACTAATTTTTTTTATTATTAACAAAACCTTTTTATACTCATCTTTTTTAAATCAATCCAACAGTTTAAAGAGGTGCAATATGCCAGAAGAAGTATTACTTAGGATTGTTCTTGCAGTAATAGTAGGAGTCCTATTCGGAATCGTATACTCCCTACGAGTAATAGTGCTAATGGAACGCAGAGTAGCAAGGATAGAAGAACACCTTGACCACATCGTGCACAAAATATTACGAGAAGAAATAAAAATAGAAAAAGAAGTCAAACGAAAAAGATAATGCAGATACCACCAGCATTTTCGTCACAAATACTTCTTGAAAGAATCAACTACCTAGCTACAACAACACTTCGCGGATCACTCATAAAACACTTTGAAAACGCTTTATACGCGTTAAAATACCATTTAGAAAAAACAATACCAAAAGGAGGAGTAATCTGCGCAATATATCCCAAAACAATACTTCAAACAATACTCCCTGAACTAGCAAAGAAAAAAAACTGCAAAGTCAAACTGATAGGAGGAACACCAGAAATAATCAAAATATTAAAAGAAAAAGAAATCCTAACGGAAACTGAAAAAGCAGACATTTACCTCACAGAACCGGACGGTTTTAACGAGGAAGGAGCGTACGTCCGACCACATGAAACAGACATTTTAATGAATCACGAAACGATAGCAATAGGGAGCATATACCAATGGGCAGATGTAGCACCTTCGACACATGATTCAGTGCCAATAAGCAAAATAATAACAGAAACAGGAATATGTTCGCCAGAACAACTAAAAGAATCACTTTCTCTTTTTTTTCAATAAAATTTTCAATTCCTTCTCAAGCTTAACAAGATTAATCTCCAAATCCTTAATCTTTTTCGAATTATCTTCCAAATCAAGAAGAAGACCACATTCAGGACACTTAAAACTAAAATCATGACTTTGCGAAAAATCAAGACGTACACACTTATTAGCACAAGCATAAAACTGAGTAGTCCTCTCCCTATTCAAACGCTCAGACATACGCTCAAAACGCTGTTTCTTAATATCATTAATCAAATCCTTAACCCGCCTCTGATTAAAAGTCCAGTAATAAATATACCATCCCTTCTTCTTATCTTTCTTACGAATAAAACTCACAAGATTATTATCATAAAGCCGGTACAGCATATTCCTCGTAAGATTAATTTCCTTCTTTATGGAATCAGCAAGCTTGAACTCAGAAACATTGCTTTTATTACGCAAAGCCTTAACCAAAGGAAGAACATCATCGCCAGCTACCTCAGAAATAATCTCCTCAACAATTTTCCCAGTAACTTTCATCGACTCACCAGACACCTTTTTTCCCCAGATGTCTCTTTATAAACTTTTCTACTACTTTTTCGCTGCAAGTTTAATGTCTCCTGCCTTTATTGTCTTTCTTCCAGCATGCAATGAAAATTTCACGGCATCCTGCGCAATAGTCTTACCATACTCCTCAAGCAATTCCTTCAAAGCAGCCTTTGCCTTGTCAGAAACACGCTCAGCTCCTGCCTGTTTCATAATCTGCTCCATAGCAGCAAGCGGAATAAGTCTTTTTGATGATTGAACCATTCAAAACCACCTCAAAAGGTAAAAAACTGTTCTTTTATTTAAATATTTGCAAAAATGGCTCTTTTACAGGTAAAAAGCCTTAAAAATGCTTATTTCAAGAAAGAAACGTTTATATTGTTACAAAAACATACACGAACTATGGGCAACAAAGAAAAAGGGTCAAATGCCGAGCGCGAGTTAATTCACGCATTCTGGGCAAAACAATGGACAGCATGCAGAGTAGCAGGAAGCGGAAGCATGAAGTACCCGGCACCAGATGTCATCGCAAACAGACAAGGAATAAATCTAGCAATCGAGTGCAAAGCCACAAGCAGCAAATACCAATACCTGGAAAAAAGAGAAGTAGAAGAATTAATTACTTACGCGCAAATCGCAGGAGCACGACCATTAGTAGCAGTCAGATTTTTCAGAAAAGAATGGAGATTTCTAAACCCAGAAGATTTATCAGACTCAGGCAAGAATCTTTCAGTAACAGAAGAACTCGCTGAAAGCAAAGGAATAACGTTTGAAGAACTGATAAAATAATGACGCTTTACACGAAGTGCATATTTTCAACACCATCCCAAGAAGATGGCTGCAGAATATCTGTAATGAGCAGACACACATTAAACGATGGTGCAACTGCTGATTCAAGAATTACAGAATTATCCTATACTGAGTGGTATAGAAAGCTAGCACCACCTCCAAACCTTGTTGGCCGCTACTACAAAAAAGAACTAAACTGGGATACATTCGCGGAAAAATATACTGCTCACATTCGAACACCTTCAATAGCGGAACGTGTGCGTTTTCTAGCACGCCGTGCACTTTCAGAAGACATTACGATACTTTGCGTTGAGGAGACTCCTGAAAAATGTCATCGAGGACTATTAGCAGAAGAGTGCAAAAGATTGGAACCACGCATAACAGTAATTCACAGATAAATCACAACACAATCTTCATAAAATCATAAGCAGCAACAACATTATCAAAAGCAGTCCTAGCATCTTCCTCAACTTCTGAAGTGTTCTTGTACCTAGCACTGAAATGAGTCAGAATAAGCTTCTTAACGCTGGACTGGGAAGCAATCTGAGCAGCCTCCAAAGCAGTAAGATGACCCCACTCAGCAGCCTTATCTTTTAGATTGCTCGAATAAGTACTGTCAGCGATAAGAATATCTGCATTTGAAGCAAGCTTCAAACAATTCTCAGTCGGCACAGTATCAGTCAAAAAAGTGATTTTCTTGCCCTTGATAACAGCAGTAGCATCATCAGCCAAAACCTTCTTACCTTTGAACTCAATGTTATTCCCACGCTGAAGCTCGCCAAGCAAAGGACCATCAGGAATACCCAACTTTTTCACAAAATCAACCTTTATCCTTCTCCTATCCTTCTCAACAAAAGCATAACCCACACAAGGAATACGATGCTTCATCGGCAAACTCTCGAGCAGGAAATCATCATTCTCAAAAAACTTACCCTCATGAACCTCAGTAATCCTAATATTAAACTTAGCATCAAACTCAACACCACCAAACAAAGCCTGAAAATATTTCTTGGAACCACGAGGACCATAAATGTCAATAGTCTTATCCATTTCCATAGCAGAAATAGTCAACAACAAACCAGGCAAGCCAAAAACGTGATCACCATGCCAGTGAGAAATACAAATTTTTGTGACCTTAGACAAAGGAATACCAGCAATCTTCATCTGACGCTGAGTACCCTCACCACAATCAAACAGAACGCCATCTGACTTAAACTGCAACAACAAAGCGCCGGCATTACGCTCCTTCGTAGGCATCATACAAGCCGTACCCAAAAACGTCAATTGCATACGAGGAATTCCCTATTTATTCTTTATAAACATAACCTTTTTAAACCTATAAAAAGAAAAACAAAAACAATGGATGAAATCAAAGCATTACTCGTAAAAGACGCGATATTAACAGAAAACAGCCCTCAAGCAAGAGAACTTGCAGAAAAAAGCAGCTACGGCAAACTACAACCAGACGGCAGAGTAAGATTATGCTATCTTGAAGCAATATTTCTCGTAGAAAAACAAAAACTGATAGTACTTGACGGAAGAAAAAAACCAGTAAGCTATGAAGACTTATGCAAAAAAGCAGCGAAAAAAGAACACGATTTTTGGACAAGATACCCAGTATTCAGAGACTTCAGAAACAGAGGCTATGTAATCAAAACAGCGCTAAAATTCGGAGCAGACTTCCGCATTTATGACAGAGGAATAAAACCCGGAGAAGACCACGCCAAATGGATAGTCTACCCAGTCAAAGAATCAGCAACACTCACCTGGCAGGAATTCGCAGCAAAAAACAGAGTAGCACACAGCACGAAAAAGAAACTCTTAATGGCAGTCGTAGATGACGAAGAAGACGTAAGCTACTGGGAAGTTCGCTGGCTGAGACCATAAATTATTATAAATGAGCAGAACCAAATTCTACACATGGAATACCGAGACAAAATACTCGCACTAGCACAAACAGGACCTCTATTGCCGAGTTCTGTAGCAAAAGCACTAGCCACAAACAGCATAATGGCAGGAGCCATGCTCTCAGAAATGTGTTCAAAAGGACTACTGAAAACATCTGCACTGCGAGTCGGAGGCTCACCGCTGTACATCATCCCTGGAAAAGAAGAACAACTGCTAAATTATTTGCAATCACTAAACGAAAAAGACAGACGAACAGTAGAAAAACTACAGGCAGAAAAAATAATAAGGAATTCCGAAGCAGACCCACTAACCCAAGTATCACTCGCACAAGTCAAAGACTTTGCAAAACCACTAACAGTAACATACGAAAACAAACAAGAAACATTCTGGAAATGGTATGCAATACCCGACAAAGACGCAGAAGAACTCATAAGAGAAAAAATAGAAGGAAAACCACAAAAAACAGAACAGAAAAAACTAACAGAACCTGAGAAAACAGAACCAACATTAAAATCCACAGAACAGAAAAAACCAGAAGAAAAAACAGAAAAGCCAAAACCAGCACCAGCAGGAGACTTCTGGGAACAAATACAAACATTCCTTTCAAAAAACAACATAACAACACAAGAACAAACAACAATCAAGAAAAAACTAGAGTTCGACCTGATAATAGAACTACCATCACCAGTAGGCAAACTAACATATTACTGCAAAGCAAGAAACAAGAAAAAAATAACAGACGCAGACATAAGCGCGGCATACGTCCAAGGACAAATCAAAAAACTACCAGTAATTTATTTAACAAATGGAGAACTAACAAAACAAGCAAAAGAAGTATTGGCACAACTAAAAGGAATTACAATAACAAAGGTGTAAAATGGGAGTAAACTTCAAAGAAATAATAATACGACACCCAATAACGCTCGAACAATTATCAGGCAAAATTCTAATAGTAGACGGAAACAACATGTTATACCAGTTCTTAAGCAATATCAGAGCAAGAGACGGCAGTTTATTAACAGACCATAATGGACACGTAACCAGCCATTTAATAGGACTATTCTCAAGAGCAACAAACCTAATGCAGAAAAACATCAAGCTCGCATTCTGTTTCGACGGCAAAGTGCCAGAAATGAAACACAAAGAATTACAAAAAAGAGCAGAAGTCAAAATCGAAGCGCAAAAAAAGTATGAAGAAGCAATGGCAGCAGAAGACGTTGAAGAAATGAAAAAATATGCTGCAAGAACATCAAGACTAACAAAAGACATGATAGAACAAGCAAAAGAACTCCTAACAGGACTAGGCATACCCTGGGTGCAAGCGCCAAGCGAAGGAGAAGCACAAGCAGCACACATAGTCAAACAAGGACACGGATGGGCAGTAGCAAGCCAAGACTACGACAGCCTCATATACGGAACACCAAAACTCATACAGTATCTGTCAGTAGAAGGCAGAAGAAAAATACCAGGAAAACTGGCCTTTAAAACAGTAGAACCAATCCTAATAGAACTCGAAGAAAACCTCAAAACACTGCAATTAACACGAGAACAACTCACATACCTCGCAATGCTCGTAGGAACAGACTACGCGCCAGGCGGGGTAAAAGGCATAGGACCCAAAAAAGGACTAACCATAGTAAAACAACACAGCTCAGCAGACGCCATATTCACAGCACACCCGCTAGAACACTGGAAAGAAATACTCGAAGTATTCAAAACAATGCCAGTAACAGATGACTATAAGCTCGAATGGAAACCAGCTGACAGAAAAAAAGTCTATTCATTTCTAGTAGAACAACACGACTTTGGAGCAGAAAGAGTAGAGAAAACACTGGATTTAATAGCGCCAGCAAAACACCAAAAAGCACTAGGAGACTTCACATGAATCTCAAAGAAGCACTAAAAGGAAAGCTAAACAACAAAGAAATGAAGCTATTGCGAACAAGCTACGACGTAATAGGAGACATAGCAATAATAGAAATACCCAAAGAACTCAAAAAAAGACAAAAACTCATAGGACAAACACTTCTAAAACTCCTAAACAACATAAAAGTAGTAGCGGCAGAAGCAGGAGAATACAAAGGAAAATACAGAACACAAAAACTCAAAATAATCGCAGGAGAAAAAAGATTCCAAACCACGCAAAAAGAAAGCGGAATAATAATGAAACTTGACGTGGCAAAATGCTACTATTCCCCAAGACTGGGAAGCGAAAGACTAAGAATAACAAAACTAATCAAGAAAAAAGAAAAAATACTAGTTGTAGGATCTGGAATTGCACCATACCCGCTAATACTCGCAAAATACACACCTGCAGAAATCACAGGAGTAGAAGCAAATCCCACTGCGCATAAATACGCAATAGAGAACGTCAAACTAAACAAACTAGAACACAAAATAACCCTGATAAAAAGAGATATCCGGAAAACAAAACCCGACAAGTTTGACAGAATAATCTGCGCAATACCCCATGAAGGCATAAAACTATTTCCAACGCTAATGAACTTCGCCAAAAAAGGAACAAAACTCCACATTTATGATTTTGCCAACGAAGAAGATTTGGAAGAACCCGCAAGAAAACTAAAAAAGTTCTGCAAAATAATCAAAACAATAAAAACACAACAAGTAGGAGTAAGAAGATACAGAGTATGCATTGACGCTATAATGTAAAAAATCCAGGCTGTGCATCATTTACGAGGGTGCTCAACCGCCGCACCCTCGCGCTCCCGGCGGTTTACCCAAACATTCTCAAATAATCCTGACCCTCTAACTTAACCTCAGCAGAAACCTTAACAATAGCAGAAGTGAAATCCTTCTCCTCAACCTTAGTCCTGTTATCCCTAATAGCGAAATAACCAGCCTCAGTAGCAACAGCCTTAATCTCAGCACCACTAAAACCATCCAAAGACTTAATTAATTTCTCAACATTCAACTTACCCAAAGACATATTCCTTGTGTGAATCTTGAAAATTTCCTGCCTTGCCTCAACATTAGGCAAAGGAACATGAATCAACCTGTCCAGCCTTCCAGGACGAATGATGGCCGGATCTAAAATATCCTTTCTGTTAGTGCAACCAATAATCTTCACACTAGCCAAAGGCTCAAAACCATCAATCTCAGCAAGCAATTGCATAAAAGTACGCTGAACTTCCCTTTCACCAGAAGTACCAATATCCATTCTCACAGCAGCAATAGCATCCATTTCATCAATAAAAATAATACTCGGCGCCTTATCCCTTGCCAGCTGGAAAATTTCTTTAACTAATTTTGCGCCCTCACCAATAAACTTCTGAACAAGCTCGCTGCCAACAACCTCAATAAAAGTACTCTTTGTAGAAGCGGCAACAGCCTTTGCCAAGAGCGTCTTACCAGTACCAGGAGGGCCATGCAAAAGAATACCCTTAGGAGGCTCAATACCAACCTTACGAAACAACTCAGGCTTCAACAAAGGAAGCTCAATAACCTCCTTAATATCACGTTCCTGCTCCTTCAAACCGCCAACCTGCTCCCAAGAAAGACTGGGCTTTTCAACAATAACAAACTTATCAGCATCAAACCTTCTAGATTGAATAATCTTCTTCACAACCGTCAAATTCTTCTGCTCAGCAAGAACAGTATCGCCAATACAAACCTTGCCAACACCCTCAGCAGAATCCACCAAAAACTCATTACCATTAGGCAAGCGAATAAGAAGCTTATCCTCAATAATATCACGAACCTCACAAGAAATCAAAGGAACACGCTTAAACTTATCCAACTCCTTCTCAAGATTTTCAACACTCTCACGAAGAAAACGATTCTCCTCCTCAAGACCCCCAACATTAGTCTCGTAACCGTAAGATATTGAACTCTTGTCACCCATATAGAAAAGCAAACCCTATACTACAGTATATAAATGTTGCTTATTACCTCGTAACCACAAAACTCTCCATCTCAGCCTTAAGCTTGGCAACACGAGGAAGAGCAAAATGCCTCCTAGCAGGCTCCAACAACTTGATAACAGCCTCAGCAACAGCCTTCTTCAAATCAACAGGATGCAATTTCTTTGTCAAATAAGCAGCTTCCAACTCAGGATAATTATCAAAAGTCACAGTACCACCAAACTTGGCAGGACGCTCAACAACCAGCTCAGACTTTTCCCTAGAAAAAATCAAATGCTCAACCCAATCCAAAATAGGATTAAACTCAATCTCTGCCTCAGGACAAAAAGCATCATTGATTTTCTTCCTGATTTCATCAGGCTCATCATGAATGTAAACAGCACTACCAGGAACAGACTTAGACATCTTCATCTGAGACCACAACTCCTGCAAACGCTCCTTAGGAACAGGCCAGATAGACGGCTTCTGCAAACCCAAAATCAAATGCTGATGAATAGCAACAGGCTTGTAAGGAATGCCAGACTGAGGCTTAATCTTCAAACCAATCTCCCTCGCAATAATATGAGCCTTCCTTTGATCCATACCAGCATGAGCCAAATTCAAATCCTGAATAAAAATATCAGCAACCTGCATGGGAGTATACATCAGCCAAGCAAGAGGCATCTCACCAGCAGACTGCCTGCCCATAATAGTAGTCGCGCGCATAGCACGATTCAAAGTAGTATTCTTAGCAATATCAATCACCATACGCCAATAATCATCATTCTGATGATACAACTCATCCCCAGAAATAAATTTGACCTTCTCAGGATCAGCGCCAGAAGCCAGCATGCTCGCAATCAAACCCTCCTTAAAATAAGCAGCACCTTTGCGAATAACATCCAGATTGCCGCCAAGCTTATTATTAATCCAAGCATGATAAGTAGCAAGATAACAACTGCACTTCACACCAGCACTCTGAAAATCAGACAATTTCAAACCAGTAATGACACCAGTGCCAAGATGAACCTTTCCAGAAATTTCAAAACCAATATAATGCTTCAAAGGAGTATCAGTCTCAAGAAGAGATTTAAGCTCGTCAGGCATCAAAACCTCATCAGTATTCCTTGATATCAAATCAAATCTTTTTTGAACGTCCATAAAATTGCCTTAAACAAAGACGTATTTAAAACTTACCACTGGACAACCACGCGCAAAGTATAAAAGCAAACGCCAAAAGAAATAAACCATGAACCTAATATCAGTATCAGCACTAAGCAGCTGGACACACTGCCCAAGACAATTCTACCTGTCATACGTACTATGCATAGAAGAACCACCAAAAGACGTAATGATACTCGGACTCATAAAACACAAGCTCCACGAAAACATGGCAAAAGAAGAACAAAAACTGATAACAGAACTCAAAAAAACAGACAACGTGCAAGAAAAAATACAAACAACATACACACAAATACTCAAAAAAATCGTAGTAGAACACTCAAACGCACTAAGACTGGTCACCATACCACTAACAACAGCATTCCAAAAAGCACTACCAATAATAAAATTTGAATCAGAAGACCTCGCAAACAGGATAATACCATTACTAGAAAAAGGACTAACAGGCGAAGAACTATGGAATGCGATAACACCAAAAGTCAAAACAGAATACTCCTTACAAAGCATCAAACTAGGACTAAAAGGAAGGATAGACAAACTAGAATGCCACGAAACAAAAATACTCCCAGTAGAACTCAAAAGCGGAAATCCCCCAAAAGAAGGAGTATGGGAAGGACACAGAATACAAGCAGCAGCATACGCAATGATGCTCGAAGACAAATTCAACGTCCAAGTACCAGAAGCGGTAGTACACTATGTAGACCACAACTCGAAAAGAACAATAGCACTAAACCCCTTCATGAAGCAAGAAGTAACAGAAACAGCAGAAAAAGTAAGAAAATGCCTGGAAACCAAAGAACTCCAAAAAGGGTGCGGAAGAGAAGACTGCAAAGCCTGCAAACAATGCGAAGACAAAGCATTCATAGAAGCAAGATTAAAACCCATATAAAAGCGCAACAGAAAGGTTTAAATATCTCGCAAATTTGAAAGCTGTTATCATTCAAGAAAGGTGATACACAATGGTTGATGATCAAAAGAAGTTCTCAAAAAACCTGATAGGCAAAACAGTAGTCAGCAAAAGCGGAAAACGATTCGGAGAAGTAGGAGACATAGCCTTTGAAGTTAAATCAGGAGAACTCATCCACGTAATACTCAAAAACCCAACACAATACACAGAAAAACTAGAGCTTGAAAAAAGCAAAGAAGGAAACCTATTGATACCATTCAGCGCGGTAATAGCAATGGGAGACTTTTTGGTAGTATCAGAAGAAGACATAGTATAATTCTCTTTTACAATAATGTTTTTATATTCAGCATAGAAAAAGGTATCTGGGGATGGCAGAAGACTCATCAATCTGGACAGAGAAATACAGACCGAAAAAATTTGAAGACATAAAAGGACAAGAAGAAATAGTCAAAAAACTAAAAGCGTTCGTCAAACAACAAAACCTTCCACACCTGATGTTCGCAGGACCAGCAGGAGTAGGCAAAAGCACCATAGC
>JBFYLW010000031.1:0-13348 GCA_041305185.1 Nanobdellota archaeon | reverse complement strand
CCCCATTATGGATCTCAGTAATGAAGTGATTAAGGACTTTTCATCTTTTCGTGGCAGAGTCAATGAATTGAGGGGAAAGGTCTTGCGCGATGGTGAAGTGTATACTGATAAGTCTTTGATTGATTCTTATTTTTTTGGAGCGTATGATAGATTGGTTTCAAGCGTTCCTAATCGTTCTGTTGTTGAGTATGGTGGTGGTGTTCCGATTTTATCCTTGTTTTATTTGCAGAGAAAACAATTGTCGAAGCTTATTGTGGTTGATAATGATTCTTGTGTTTTGCGCCAGTTGGAGAGTGTTGCGCGTGGTTTGAGGGTCAAGGTTGATGTTAGGAATGAGGATGTTAATACTGCCTCTCTTCCTGATGCTGACATGGGTGTTAGCTTTAATGCGTTGTATGGTTTCAGCCCGACTCCTGAGCAGATGAATTGTCCTCCTGTTTTGAGTCGCAAAGTTGTTTCTGAAGCAAATCATAAGGCATTTGGTGTTTTCAGGCATTTGAGCATTGATTGCGCTCCTTGGGCTGAATTTAATTCTGTTGTTGACGAAATGCGTTCTGTTTACAATATTGTTGATAAGTTTCCTGATGTTGAAGAGGAGAATGTTAAGAGGGGTTTGGTTTATGGTTTCCGGAGTTCTGCTGGTTTTGCCAAGCTTCTTGGCGAGCAGGGCTCTCTTGTTTCTTTGTATTTTGTGCTTGGTCTGGACAGAAAACCTTAATAAACTAGCTCTTGTCCTTTCTATTTATGCCTAAAGAGGAAACTACTCAGGGTATTACTGTAAAGAAGGAGCAGGATATTTCGGATTGGTATACTCAGGTTATTCAGAAGGCTGAACTTGCAGAGTACAGTTTGGTTTCTGGTTGTATGATTTTGCGTCCTCGTTCTTATTTTATTTGGGAGAGATTGCAGGCTTTTTTTGACGCGGAAATCAAGAAGCTTGGCGTGAAGAATGCTTACTTTCCGTTATTAATACCTGAGAGCTTATTCACCAGGGAAGCTGAGCACGTTGAGGGTTTTGCTCCTGAGGTTGCCTGGGTGACTATGGGTGGTCATACTCAGTTGCAGGAGCGTTTGGCTATTCGTCCTACTTCTGAAACAGTGATGTATGAGGCTTATTCCAAGTGGATTAGGAGTTATCGTGATTTGCCTTTGAAGCTTAATCAGTGGTGTAATGTTTTGAGGTGGGAGTTCAAGCATCCTGTTCCTTTTTTGAGAGGTCGTGAATTTTTGTGGCAGGAGGGTCATACTGTTTATGCTGATAAGAAGGATTCTGAGAAGGAAGTTTTGGATATTCTTGAGCTTTACCGTCGTGTTTTTGAAGAATTGCTTGCAGTGCCGGTTATTAAGGGTGTTAAGTCTGAGAATGAAAAGTTTGCTGGTGCTGATTATTCGACTTCTATTGAAACTATGGCGCCTAGTGGCAAGGCTGTTCAGGCTGCTACCAGTCATCATCTTGGTCAGCGTTTTGCTAAGAGTTTCAATATTTCTTTCCTTAACGAAAAAGGTGAGAGTGCTTTGCCTTATCAGAACAGTTGGGGTTTCTCTACCCGTTCTATTGGCGCTATGGTTCTCTATCATGGCGATGACAAGGGTTTGGTTATTCCGCCTCGAGTTTCTCCTGTGCAGGTTGTTGTTGTTCCTATTATGTTTGAGGATAGCAAAAAAGAAGTTGTTGCGAAAGCCGTAGAAATCTCCAAGCATCTTTCCAGGGTTGCTCGTGTTGAAGTTGATGACCGTGAGGGTTATACTGCTGGTTGGAAGTTTAATGAGTGGGAGTTGAAGGGTGTTTGTTTGAGAGTTGAGATTGGTCCTAAGGACTTGGCTAAGAATTCTGCTGTTGTTGTGAGGAGAGATACTGGTAAGAAGGAGGAAGTGAAAATTCCGGATTTGATTGCTTTCATTCCTAAAGAGCTTGAAATAATGCAGGCTGATATGTTTGAAAAGGCTCAGAAATGGCTGGATGATAATACTGTTCATGCTAAGTCTTGGAAGGATTTTGAGAAAGCTGTTAAGGAAAAGAAACTCATTTATGCTTCTTGGTGTTGTGCTGCTGAGTGTGCGGAAAAAATTAAGTCTGAGACTGAGGGTGTGAAATGTCTTACTCTTCCTTTTGGTCACGAGAAGCCTTTTGCGAAGTGCATTTTGTGTGAGAAGCCTGCTAAATCTGTTGGTGTGTTTGCTAAATCATACTGATGTTCTTCAGTGCAGAAACTTTTATATACGCCGTTGTATATTATCATTAAAAACAAAATGAGGTGTTTGTATGGCTAAGGTTCATGATTTGAAGAGGAAGTTGAAAAAGCATGCTCGCTCATTGAGTGCTGCTGGAAAGAGATATGTTGCTCATACCAGGATGACTGCTGAAGCAACGGGCAGTAAGGTTAGAAGGATGAAGATTAAGAAGCAGTTGAAGATTCTTGAGAGTGCTTTGAAAAAACTTTGTAAAATGGAAGGAGGTAGATGAAAATGGGCTGGTTGTGGTGGAGAACTGGTGATCAGGTGGAATTTGTTGGTGTTTCGCCTAAGAAGGGTTTTGCTTTTAGTAAGGCTATTGATACTGCGAAAGAGGTTCTTGTTACAAAGAACGTTGCTGTTTTTGGTCAGCAGAGGGACCAGATTGTTGAGGCTGAAAAGATTTCTAAGATGATTAATAATCAGTTGTTCAGCATGAAGCAGTTTTCTAATCAGGTTGCTGAGTGGACTACTGCTGTGAAGAAGACTTTGGATCATGTTACAAAGCAGTCTGCTCTGGTTGAGGAGCTTGAAGGTAAGTTTTCTGAATACCAGCGTTTGCTGGGTGAACTGCAGCGTCTTAGTGGTTATGATGTTCCTGAAGGCAGTGTTCCTTCAAGGCAGGTTGAGTTCCAGAAGGGTGAGAAATCCAAGCTTCTTGCTCAGGCTCGTGAGGCTATTTCGAAAATTAATGCCCAGCTTAAGGAGATTAAGGAAGAGGTTGATGCTATTCATCAGGGTGCTGGCAACTTGTTGAAGTCTAAGATGCCTGAAGGTTATAGGGGTGCTGGTGGTATTCCTATGATGAACAGCATTCCGGATGACATTGTCAGGAATTGTAATAGTATGATTCAGGTTGCTGAAAATATGATTAGAAACAATGTTCAGCTTGGGAGGGCTTATGCAGAGCTTATTGGTAAGCTGCAGGAGGCTTCAGAGGACTTGAGGGTTCAGATTGACGCGTCTGAGCAGAACCTCGTCAGGACTGGTCCCTGATTTTTTATCTTTTTTTTTCGAAAGCTTTTTATACCACTATTCAATAGTAACATTGTGAAATTGGATTACAGCGACCTGGACATTGTATGTTCTGACCGTCTTCTTAAGAGTGATGAAGGGCTTGAGGGCAGTGTTGTTTCACAGGTTAAAAGTCTCAGTTCTAGTCCTGATCAAAGGGTTATCCAGGTGAGGGAGTTTTATGCTTCTTATCTTAATGAGAAGCTTGAGAATGTTGATAAAAAGGGTGCTGATATTGATTTTTCTACTCTTGCTTTGTCTGCGGGCAGGAAGAATCTTTTGAATTTTATTCAGGTTTATGATGCTTTGAAGGCTGATTTTGCTTATTTTATGAAGAAAGCTAAGAAAGAAGTTGTTGAGTCTGAAATGCTTGCTTGGGCTAACCGTACTCTTGATTTGTATCTCACTTTTGGCGAGATGCATAAGGATCAGGTTAAGCTGTTCAAGAAGTCTATTCAGGAGCAGAAGGACTGGTTTGCTGAACAGAGTTTCAAGGCTTTAAAGGTGGATGTTAATTCTCAGTCTGGAAATTCTTCAGCTGAAACGCCTGTGCTGGACGATTTTACTGTTGAGTTTTACAAGTGGCTTGACCAATAAAATTTATAAATCTGTTATTGCTTCTATTATTTGGGTGATATTAATGCCTGAAGTTAAACCGGTTGGAAAAGTGACTCATTTTTTTGACAAGATTGGTGTCGCAGTTATTAAGCTGGAAGCTGCTTTGAAGGTTGGTGACAAGATTAAGTTTGAAGGACACAGTTCTTTTGAGCAGGTTGTTGATTCTATGCAGGTTGACAGGGAGCCTATTGAGGAAGCTGAGGATGGCCAGGAAGTTGGCATGAAAGTCGCCCAGCCTGTTAAGGCAGGCGATTTGGTGTTTAAGGTCTGAATTTAAAATTTGAATCTTATTCAATGTTCTTTTTTAATAAGTCTATGTACTTGGTCATTATTGTTTCATACATTAAAGCAGTCTGTGCATATTCTTGCGGTGTTGAATGCAGTGCTTCGTCAGCCTTTGGAACGTTGTTTGTTACAGATGTCAAATATGAATCTGCGAAAAAGCTCATTTCCTCTTTTGCGTGGCACGAGTTTACAATGTTGGTGTATTCCTGCCAGACTGTTTCTGCTCTTTTGAATATGCTTGTTTTGTATTCATCAGATGAATATTTGTATGGGTTTGGAATGTTGTTTCGTAATTTGTCTAGCAGTACTGCGGGTGTTCCTCTGAATGGGAAGTAATCCAGCAACTGGTTTATTTCCATTAGGATGAATATTATCTGGTGAACTCGCATTTTTCTGCGCTCGCTGTCTGTTTTTGCTGCTTGTTTTCTTTGTTCCATTTCCTCTCTTAGGACTTTAAAGCCTGCCATTTGCGTTTTCAGCTTATTGACAAAAGCTTCATCTTTTTCTATTGCGAATTTGACATAAGTGTCGTCGTTGTGTTCCATTGCAATCACGGTCAGCATGGTGTCGCAGAAATAGTTCAGTATTAATTGTTTGACTGCCCGTGGAAGGATGTTTGCGAGCGACAGGCCTTTGAATCTTGATGTGAGGCTGAGCAGTTCAGGCTGTCTGAGGAGTTTTAGCAATTCTTGTGTTTGCTGTGTTATTATGTCAAAATCGTTTTTGATTATTCGTTGTTCTGCTATGTCTTTTGCGCGGTATTGGTCTGTGACTGCTCTTTCGTTTTCTGCTACTTTTGAAACGCCGTGTAGTAGTTCGTGTTTCAAGACCCATGCTAATGTGTCCTTGTATTGGTCTTGTAAGGCAACGGTGAGGTCAATGCATATTATGAAATAGGTGAATTCAGGGGGGTTTGCGTATTGGAAATTTGCTACTGCTGTTCCTTTTAAGTCGTCAAATATTATTTTGCACTTATTTGCGGGATTTGATATGCTTGGATATGCTCCGAGTGTTTTGCTCAGCGCCTGGATTGATGCTAGAATGACATTGATTTTTTTGATTACTTGTGCATCGCTGAAAAAAGTTGCGGCATTCTCTGGTGTTGTTGTGGCAAGGTTGAGGTGTTTTCTTAGCGCTTCGTCACTGGCATATATTGATGTTGTTATGTAATTCTGGCCTGTGCCGTTCTGTATTGTTGTATCGCCGTAAAACCAGCCTTCTTTGTTTATTATCGTGCTGATATTGCTAACTTTTTTCAGGTTCACCGTTACATCAGCCATGCTTGCAATTTATTGAGCTGAATTTATAAAGTTTCAGATTTTTAACTTTTATTCCGTAAGCTTTATATACCTCTCCCCTTCATTTAATCTTAAGAGGTAAATTATTCTGAGGGGATTTTATGGAAAATGAAATGAAAGTTCAAAAGGGTACGACAACGGTAGGTTTGGTTTGCAAGGATTGTGTTATTCTTGCTGCTGATAAGAGGGCTACGGCTGGTTTTGTGGTTAACAAGCGTACTCAGAAGATTCATAAGATTACTGATTACATGGCTGTTACCATGGCTGGCTTGGTTTCTGATGCCCAGTTGTTGGTTAAGCTTATTCGTGCTGAGGTCAAGTTGAAGGATTTGGCTACTTTGAGAACTTCTAGTGTGAAGGAGACTGCTAATTTGTTGGCAGGCATGTTGTATATGAATTTGCGTAAGATGTCTATGGTGCCTGGTATTGTTAGCTTTTTGCTGGGTGGCTCTGATTCAGAGGGTACTCATTTGTATGATTTGGGAATTGATGGTTCTGTTACTGAGGTTGAGGATTATGTTTCAGATGGTTCTGGAAGTCTTTTTGCTTTGGGTGTTTTGGAAGCCATGTACAAGAAGGGAATGAGTGTTGAGGAAGGTACTAAGGTGGCTGTGAAGGCTATTAGTGCTGCTTTGCAGCGTGATGTTAATACTGGAAACGGTATTGATGTTATGTTGATTGACGGTAAGGGTGTTAGGATGATTTTAGAGAAGGACTTGACTCCTAAAATCGAAGTTTGAATTTTCTAAAAAATGGCAGAGATTATTAAGGAAATAATGAAGTTTTTACCAGCTGATAAAGTCAGCGATGCTGCTTTTGAAGCTGCTAATATAGTTCTCTATACTAAAGATAAGGATTTTTTCTTGAACAATGAAGGCTTGATTAAGCAGGTTGTTAATGAGTTCAAGAAGCGTATTGAGCTTAGGCCTGATCCTTCTATTACTATGAATCGGGAAAAGGCTGAGAAGGAGATTAAGAAGATTATGCCTGAGGAGGCTGGTGTTTCGCAGGTTTTGTTTGATCCTGAGCGTTCTGTTGTTATTATTGAGGCTGAGAAGCCTGGTTTGGCGATTGGCAAGATGGGTTCTTTATTGCATGAAGTGCGTGAGAAGACTTTGTGGGTGCCTTTGATTAGGCGTACTCCTGCTTTGCGTTCGCAGTTGATTGAGAACATTCGTGCTGTTTTGTATGAGCATTCTGATTATAGGAAGAAGTTTTTGGACAAGGTTGGCCATCGTATTTATGATGGCTGGCTTAGGGAGAAAAAGCATGAGTGGATTCGTGTTACTCATCTTGGCGCTGCTCGTCAGGTTGGACGTTCGAGTCTTTTCTTGCAGACTCCTGAGTCCAGGATTTTGATGGATTGCGGTATTAACGTTGCTGAAGAGGGCACTGAGGCGTATCCTATGTTGGACGCTCCTGAGTTTAACATTCAGCAGTTGGATGCTATTATTTTGACTCACGCTCACGTTGACCATTCTGGTTTTATTCCTTATTTGTACAAGCTTGGCTTTAGGGGTCCTGTTTATTGTACTGAGCCGACTCGTGATGTTGCTGCTTTGCTGATGTTGGATATGGTGAAGATTATGAAATCGGAAAATAAGGAGCCGATTTATGATGTTGATGATGTTAAGGAGTTTGTCAAGCATTGCATTACTTTGAATTGGGAGGAAGTGTCTGATATTACTCCTGATGTCAGATTAACGTTGTATAATGCAGGTCATATTCTTGGTAGCAGTATGGCTCACTTGCATATTGGCAATGGCTTGCATAATCTTCTTTATACTGGTGATATGAAGTTTGGCAGGACTCCTTTGCTTGATCCTGCTTCTGTTATTTTCCCTCGTTTGGAGACTGTGATTATTGAGGGTACTTATGGTGGGAAGATGGATATTGGTGTTCCTGCTCACGAGTCTGATGAGTTGTTGTGTAATTATATTAAGGAGACTTTGAAGCGTGGCGGTAAGGTTTTGATGCCGGTTATTGGTTCTGGTAAGGCGCAGGATATTATGATTATGATTGAGGCTATGGTGCGTCGTGGCGAGCTTGAGCCTATTCCTGTTTACATTGATGGTATGGTTTGGGATATTACTGCTATTCATACTGCTTATCCTGAGTTTTTGAATTCTAATATTCGCAAGGCTATTTTCCATAAGGATCAGAATCCGTTTTTGAATCCTATTTTCAGGCGTGTTGGTTCTCCGAAAGAGAGGACTCAGTTGATTGAGGAGGCTGGTCCTGCGGTTATTATGGCGACTTCTGGCATGCTTGTTGGAGGTCCTAGTCTTGAGTATTTGCGTCATCTTGCTGACAATCCTAAGAATAGTTTGATTTTCACTTGTTATCTTGGCGAGGGCACTCTTGCCAGGCGTATTTTTGGTGGTGAGCACGAGCTTGTTTTCAAGTCTGGCCAGCGTCAGGAGATTGTTAAGGTTAATATGGAGGTTGTGAAGCTTGCTGTTTCTGACCACGCTGACAGGAAGCAGTTGATGAATTTTATTTTCAAGTGCTCGCCTCGTCCTAAGAAGGTCATCATCCAGCATGGTGAAAGTTCTAAAGTTCTTGATTTGGCTTCTGCGATTCACAAGCTTGGCCGCATTGAGACTGTCGCTCCCCGTAATTTAGAGACGATTAGGATTAAGTAGTTTTTTCAGGATTCCAGGTTATTATGTTTTCTGCTTGTGCTGCTCTGAGTAAGTGTTCATCTGAACAAATGAATGTTGTTATTAATGAGCGTCGTGATAGCAGGCTGTACAAGTGGAGTGCATCGTTTATTGCGACGTGGTGTGTTAAAATGAGGTCTACGCTGTTTGTGACTGATAGGGAACTTAGCGGGTCTAATATGAGTCCGTCTGCTTCCAGTAATTCATTCAGGTCGTTGAAGAATTGGGAAACGAGTTTGTCGCGCTCCAGTTTGTTTATAGTATTTAATCGGAACCACCGGTCGAACACTGATACTGTTTCTCCAACCAGTAATACTGAGCTTGTCAGTCTCTCTTTTCCGTTTTTTGCATCTTCAACAATTGTTTGTATTTCTGAAGCTCCTTTTTCGAGAGATTCATCTGCGTAATATTTCACGAATGCTGATGTGTCGATGTATTTCATTGTTCGCGGATGCGTCGAACAGCGGTTGCTAAGGTTTCAGAGGTTTTTTGCGTTGTTTTTTTTACTATTGCTCTTGCTTCCTTTGCAGAAGTCTTGACAACTGCGTATTTGTATGACAGTTGTCTGATGGCGTCGCGCACTACTTCTGACTGGGATTTGTACATCCCTTTTTCCACTAATTCCTGCGTCATTTTCCTGATTTCCTCAGTTACGTCAGCTGTTAACGTTACCATAGTGCTCGCCTGAGAACTAACAGCCGGCTGTTATATTTAAAAGTTGCGGTTTTTGAGAAGGGATTAAGTAGTTAGCTGGTATACTACATAATCAAATTTTGCTTGTCTGGATGGTATTAGTATTCTTTCTTGTATTTTGAATGGTGTGAAGTCTTTTTCCATTCTTTCTCTTGTTCTGTGGACGTACCATACTTCTGTTGTTCCGTTTTTTCCTGGCATTTGGATTTTGAATATTTTTCCTTCGTCTTGTTCATAAGTTGTAGCTCTATTGTTTTCATTTAGCCAGCGCCAATAGCTTTCCGGGTCAAGGGTTGCTATTACTGCGTGCCCTTTTACGATTCTTGCTGCTTGCTTGAAGAGTTTTGCGTGGTCTTCAAGGCTTGTATATTGTGTGGCGAATGCAGAAGTCATCATGTCAAATGTTTCCTGGAATCGTGAGAGTTCTGTCATGTCGCCAATGTGGTATGTGATTCCTAATGGTTTTTCTTGTTCTTTTCTTCTCGCTATTTTTATTAGTTCTTCGGAGATGTCTATTCCTGTAATTCTGGCGCCTATTGCCACTTTGCGTGATACGTATCCTTCTCCGCATCCGATGTCAAGTATGTTTTTTGGTTGTAGTTTTGTTGCTAATTCCACCAGTTTTGGTCTCGCGTCAAAGTCGCTCCAGTATGTTGGTTTGTCTCTGTCCCAGTTTTGTGCTGATTCATTGTACATTCTTGCAACGTCTGAGTAGTCTGTCATTTTGCTTCCTCTGGCTTGAATCTGTCCGGCAGTCTTTCTTCGAGAAGTTTTACGACTGCCATGTTTGGCCGAATTTCTTTTCTGCATTTGAAGCAGGCGTTGAGCGCATTGTTTGCAAGAAATAGTATTTCATTTAGGAGTGATACCTTGTCAATATTCCATAAATAAATGCCCATTATGGTGTTGTAGTTTCTTTCCTCTTCCAGTGCTTCCATGCAGTTTGGACAGTTGCCGTTTTTGCAGGCGTAGTATGCTCGTTCAAAGCTCATCTTCAGAACTCCTTCACGATTCCCATGTACAGTCTGTGTTCTGTTTTGAGGTCTTCGTTTATGTCTATTTCGTACCAGATTCTTAGTCCGATTTCTGGTATGTCTGCTCTTAGTCCGAGTGTTAATGTATTTGTGTTGTTTGCTAGGTTTCTGTTGAATCTGATTGAAGGTGTTACATCGCTTACGAACAGGTAGTCTCCTGCGTTTATTGCAACTTTTCCGTATACTCTGCTGTTGTGCGTGTATCTGATGTCCAGTCCCATGCCTCCTGTTTTGTCGCCTGTGATTGTTTCTGCTCCTGTCAAATCAAAGTTTCCTAGGAAGAATGGGAATGTTACGTCTCCTGTTTTGCTGACTGAGTTGTATCCGTGGTCTATTGCTGAGAATGTTGCTCGTGATTTTTTCGGGGAGACTTTTGGTCCGAGCATTACTCTTGCGTCCAAAAGTTCAGAGTCTCCCAGTCTTAAGTATGTGAATAGTGTTGCGTCTGGGAATTTTCTGTTGTATGATATGTTTGCTTCCCAGTCTTTGTTGAAGTCTGTTTTTCCGCCAAGGCTGAAGAGGTTTCCTAAGAAGTTTGCGAATGCAACTCCTGATGCGTTTTTTTCTGAATCAACAGCCGCTTCTAAGTTGAAGCAGTCGCTTATCTTGGCTCCGCCTATCATTGCGATTCTGTGTTCTGTTCCCAAGAGTTGGTATTCTAGTCCTAAGAAGTGTCCTAGGAATTTTGCTATTCCTTCTGATCTTCCTGTGTCTTTGTCCATGAGATGTTTGTATCCGAGGTTTACTCTGAAGTTTTCGTTTTCTATGTTTGCTGCAAGGTTTGCTCTGTTGTTGCCTACTTCTGCAAAGAGTTTGTGTTGTTTGTAGGATGCGAGTGCTTGTGCGACGGGGTTCTGGTTTGTTTCTAAAGAAATTCGTGCTTCTGTCTTTACTGGTTCTGGCTTTGGCTCTTCTGCGTATGCTGCAGTGTATAGTGCTGCTGTTGCTATCGTTGCTGCGATTGCTTGTTTTAGTTTTTTTAGTAATCCCATCTTCACCACTCTGGGATAGTACAATTAGAATTAATTTATACTTTTTGATTATACTATATAAGTTAGTATGAATGTTTATACTTTTCAGCAAGTTTTAAATACTGGCTCGTCTATGAATGAGTTATGAAGCGTCGTTTGGTTCAGCAGGGTGCTGCTACTTTGATGGTTAGCATTCCTGCAAAGTGGGCTAGAAAATTCCGCCTGAAGAAGGGTGATGAGGTTGAGGTGGCTGAGACAGAGGATACTTTAGTCTTGAGTTCTGAGGCGAAGGCGCGCAGAACAAGACTTGAGCTTGACGTTACCAATTTTTACCCTCTTGTGAAGCGTATTGTTGGCAACAAGTATATTCAGGGTTTTGATGAACTAGTTCTGGCATCAGCAAAGCCTGAGCTTCTAAAGGACATTCCTGATGTTGTTAAGGCTCACCTGCTTGGTTTTGAGGTTGTTGAGCAGTCAAAGAACAGGATTGTTGTGAAGGAGGTTTCTCATGTTGCTGAGGAGGAGTTTGATGTTATGTTGAGGCGTTTGTTCCTTCTGGTTAAGATGATGGGTAATGATTTAGTCACCGCGTTAAAAAACAAAGAGGATGTTGATTATGTCATCAGGCAGGATGAGAATGTTAACCGTTTTGCGAATTATTGTTTGAGGACTATTAACAAGCGTGTGAGAAAATCGACTGCTGAGAACTGTGCTGTTTACACTATTGTTTATCTCGCAGAAAATATCGCAGACTGTTACAAGAAGATTGCTGAATTGGAGGTTAGCGATAAACTGATTGCTTCTTTGGCTGACATTAATGCTTTTTATTCTGATTTCCTGGAATTATTCTATGATTTTTCTGTTCAGAAAGCTGCTTCTTTTGGTTCAAGGTTTGAAAAGCTTAGGAGTCAGAAGCCAAAAGTCTCCTCTGCAGAAGATGCTCTTTTTCTGGGCGCTTTGCAGGAGTTGTTGAATTACATTATTCTGATGTTTAACAATCAGTTGAATTATCAGGTGTTTTAGAACATCCCTGCACCATTGTTGGCTTCTGCTATTGACATCAGTGCTTGTCGTGTGAAGAATTTTAGCGTTTTGTCCATTTGTTGTTCATATCTTGTCAGGCATAATTCTTCTTTTTTGTCGTAGTCGTACAATTTAATCCTGCTTCTTTCCTTGGTTGTCGTTCCCCAAGAGCCGTAGCCGCTGCTGTATATGTGGTGGTTGTAGTATGCGACTATTGCTTTGGTTACGTCTCCTTTTTCCTGTATTATGAGGTCTCCCAGGTATTGGCAGACGAGGTCTATCCACCTGCCGTCTTCAAAGCTTTCTTCTGTCATTTTTTGTTTGTATTTTTCATAAACATATTCTGGTAATAGTGTTAGGTTGCTGCAGCCTTTTTTTGTGTATTCTTCTCTTATTGGCGTGTCGAGCAGGTTGCTGAATATTACTGATTTCACTACAGAGCCGAATTGTCCTAGTTCTTCCTGTGAGAATTTTGATATGTTGTCGTATATTCTTTTTGTCAGTCCGTGGTATACGTTCCGCATTACTATGCAGTTTCCGTTTCTGTTTGCTTCTTCTTCTGTTCGGTTTCCGAACAGCGCATCGAATTGTGCGTTGCTGAGTATTGTTGGGTTTTTTAGCGCGTCTTTCCATCCATATTGGCTGTATCTTTCTGTGCCGTCGAATGGGTGTATTATGTACTTTTCTTCACCGTTGTATTTTACTGGAACTCCAATATTGTAGATTCCTATTGGTTCTTGTTTTATTCTTTCAAGATCCTCGTCCTGTATCATGCGGATTTGTAATAGTGGTTCGAGGTTGACGATATTTTTCACTTCTGCTGGCGCTTCTGCTTTGTTTCCCATCAGGAACGGCGCTCCTGTGAGTGCTGCAAGTATTCCTGCTGTTATTCCTGCTCTTTTTAGCCATGGTGTTCTTTTTCTTTCTCTTGGGAATCTTAATTGTGCGTTTTCCGAGTCGAGCATTGTGGTGAGTCCTTCTTCAGAAAGGTTGTACGTGGAGGCTATCATCTGGTATTCTTCTCCAGTCAGTGCTTCCAGTCCTGTGTCTGCGTCTCTGATTGTTTTTCTTATTTTTGTGCTTAGTTCCTGCATTCCTTGTTCTTCCAGCTGTCTTAGCGCGCTGGTGTAGTATTTTTGCGCTATTTTTTTGAAGGTTTGTTTCTGGTTTTCGTCTTTCAAACTCTTGCTTATGTCGAGGATTCTTACTGCGGTGAAGAAGTCTCCTGTGATTTTGTTCAAGTCGTATGCGTGTCTGAATTGCGTGAATTCTTTGTTGTAGAACCTGCTTCTTGTTAGCTGTTCAAAGACGTTTTTGATTATTTTGTTTTCTTCCTCTGCTGCGAGTCCTGCTGAGTCGATGAATCTGTATAAAGCGTAGTGTATTGTGTCTTTTGTGGCTAATTCCAGGTCAATCAGCCACAGTCTGTCTTCTGGTGTGAGCAAAACGTTCTTTGCTTTTGCGTCTCCGTGGACTAGGCTTTGTGGTTCTTGTGAGAGCGGTTTGGCTATTTGTTC
>JBFYLW010000030.1:0-9482 GCA_041305185.1 Nanobdellota archaeon | reverse complement strand
TAAGCAATCGACATTCCCCCGCAAATCCCAAGTTGTGAAACAATTTCATAAATACCAAGATTTTCACCAGGCAAAATCTCTTTCATTCCAGGAATATTTCTCATTTTAAGGCAAAAATCAGCAAAAGAAATAAAAAATTAACTAATAATATTCGTTAATGCCTGAAGAATTTACGGTTTCTGCAGGCAGCTCTTCCTCAGGCTTTTTCTTGAAATAACCATAAGCCATAACGCCAAGAACAGTCAAAGCAATCAAGTTAGCCAAGATAAGAATGCCTGTCAAAACAGCACTTCCAGCAAAACTCGAATTTGCAGTTGTATTAGTTTCAGCAGGAGGAGTTATAATAATCTGATCCTGAGGAACATAAGGAGGAGGAACAACAACAGGTTGTGTTATATCTTCCTTTTCAGGCTCATCACACTTCAAAATCACAATATCAGCAGTCCTCATATCTGTCACAGCAGCATTGTCATAAAAACTCTTAGCAGTAGCTTTGAAACTACCATACGGAGTCTTAGAGTTAACAGGAATACTGAAAGTAAAACGCTCAGTACTGTCCTCATCAATCGAAATATCACTAATCTTTTTCACAAAGTTCAATGAAGGCACGGACAACTCAACAGCAGCCCTGTCCTCATCACGCTGACCATTATTCTCAACATAAACAGTAACGGTAATGCTTGAGACCTTGCACAATTCAGCCTGCTTAGGACTGACAACAATGGATGATATATCCAAATTGTGCTTTGCACGAACGACGTCCAAAGAAAACTTGAAAGTGGCACTTTCAGTCACACCATCCTCGTTCTCTCCTTCAACATACAAATCAATATCAATATCGCCTTCAGCTTCCTCATCAATAAACAATTCAACAGTTTTTTCTTCGCTGTCGCCTGAATCAAGATCAGAATAATCTGCATCATCAGCAGAAACATCACTATTTTCAGGATCAACTTCCAAAGAAATATCCTCAATATCCTTGCTTCCGGTATTCTTGACCCTGACAGTCAAATAACAAGTCTGGCCAGGAGAAGCAGAAATGCTTGAGTTCTCACTGACAGTCTTCAATTTATCACAAGAAATCTTAACACGGTCAATAACCAAATGCTGGCTTGTTTCCATGTACAACAAAGTTGAAACAGATGTAGTTGCATTAGGATTGCCAACAACAGCAGTTGTATTAGTTGTAGTGTTAGTTGTAGTATTAGTTGTGGTGTTAGTTGACGTATTAGTTGTGCTATTAGGCAAACTGACAGTCAAAACTTTAGGGCTGTTATTCAGCTCAGGATTATCGCCAACAGGCGAATTAATCGCAATAACGCTAAAAGCATGATTGCCATTACCAAAAGACTGCAAATCATTATTACTGAATTCGTATTTGAAACCATGATTTGCATCAGGAATCTTGCCAATAGCAAGAAGGTCCAAACGACTCAAATCAGCAGTAAATTCCTTCCAAAAAGAACCATCAACATAAACATTAACAGTTGAAGCAGGAACGTCACTATCAAAAACCCAGCCGCGCAAAACTGTAGAGTTCAATAATTCAAACTCGCCAACAGGCAAAAAGTTTACTGGAGTGTGGTCAACAGGAACATAAACAACATACATAGAACCAGCATCAAGAGCAGTGCCATCATACGCAAAACCCTCTGCAATTCCATCGCAAATGCCTGAACCCGTGCTTACTTTACCCAAAATAACTCCATTTGAAGGAACTGTCTGTGGAGAACCTCCACATTTGTTCTCAGCAATGTAAAAACGCAACTCGCCATCAGCTATAGGTTTGCTGTACAATCCAAGCCATCCGGAATCACCAGATTGCAATTCAATCTGACTATCACAGATGCCAGGACCAGTATGAATTTTACCGCCATAAGTCCAATTGTTAGGAGGAGATTGAACACTGCCTCCGCAATCCATACCTACAGCGCTGACCCAATAATCGCTAATATTATTAGAATGAATCCTTGCCCAACCAGCATCAACAGAGCCAGTATAAGGCTGATAAACAGTAATATCATTTGCGCCATCACAAACACCAGAATGCCACTGACCAATAATAGGCATGCCTGGATCAGGAGTATTCTGACCACAATCATTAGCAGCAGACATAGTCACAGGCAACGAAACCTGTTGAGCAGTTTGATTCTGAGGAACAAAATTATGAGAGCCAAAACTTGAATTAGTTGAATTAACAACAGCCGCAGCCTTAACTGCAACAGAAGTTACTGAAATAGAACCAATGCTTCTTTTACCGACACTAAAATCAGAAGGGACTTTGCCCTTAACTGTGACTGTCGCAGACTGCAAAGGATTCAATGAAGAAGGCATGTTCTCAAAACTTATAAGATATTTTGAATCAGCAGATGACGTCACGGAAATGTTTGTTATAACAAAACTTCCGTCATTAGTAATAGTAAACGTTGAACTCACAATAGCACCAGTATCACCACTCAAAGTGGGAGTTGAAATCTGCAAAGCAGAAACCGTGCTAAAACAAAATGCGAAAATAGCGTACAGTATCAGTAATTTCTTCATTTTTAGTCACCTGTGAGTGGTTATGATATTTGAAGTATATAAACCTTTCGTTTTGTAGTTACTGGGGGGTGGTTATATATTCGTATAGGAGATTAATTATTTTCTATATTGTAGTGAATTGTCGTAAGTATTATATATCTGATACCACTCTTGAGTCGTTATGGTTATGCGAAAGCAAGAAGTGTTCTGCAGGGGAATAGACCTGAGCTACAGGAGCTACAGCGCTTTCTGGATTCTGGCAGCACCAAAAAAAGAAACATACAAAAAAATGACAAGAACAGAAGCAATAACGGCATACAAAAAAATGGCTTGGGAAGACTTTGACAAACAATTCAAATGTGATGAAGAAATGCAGGTCAAAGATGAAAGAGCCATATTCTTGCCACACACAGAACCAAACTTCTTGAAAAGAACATTCATAAAACTTGAAATAGTGCACGAATGGAAAGATAATCCAGCGGAACTTCACTTAACATCATTGGTCTACGCAACTCCAGATGGACATCCTTACTCGGAGGCAGTACACGTCAAGGAATACCAAACTGCACGTCATAAAAGAATAATAGACGCTAAGAATGATTTACAAAAATTCTACAAAAACCACAGATGGAGAACGAGTATAGGCCCACTTGAAATAGATCCGATGGAAACCAAAAAGGAAGAGCTAAGAAACCTGGATGACGTAGTGCTGCCGACACTAATGCAGGTATTCAAATACGGACGCAACAAGTAATCTTTATAAACGCCCACTTATCGCTTTCTTTTATGCCAAAAACAACCTATTACATAACCACTGCAATAGACTACCCAAATGCAAAACCGCACATTGGGCACGCGTACGAGAAAATAGTAGCTGACTTTCTAGCCAGATGGCACGAAATAAACGGAGAAGACGTATTTTTCTTAACAGGCACAGACGAGCACGGACAAAAAATCGAGAAAGTAGCAAAACAACAAGGCAAAACACCAAAACAATATGTAGACGAAATGGCAGTCTGCTTCAAACTCCTTACAGAAAAACTAAACCTGCGATTAAACAACTTCATCAGAACAACAGACAAAAAACACGTCAAAACAGCAACAGAAATCTGGAATAAAGTATTTGAAAAAGGGTTGATTTACAAAGGAACATACTCAGGACTGTACTGCGTAGGCTGCGAAGCATTCTACACAGAAAAAGATTTGGTAGATGGAAACTGCCCAGTACACCAAAAACCAGCTGAAAAACTGAGCGAAGAAAGCTATTTCTTCAAACTAGGACAATTCCAACAACAAATAATACAACACATAGAACAACACCCAGAATCAATACAACCAGAATCAAGAAAAAACGAAATACTCAACAGGCTAAAAGAACCATTAAGAGACCTATCAGTCAGCAGAACAACATTCAAATGGGGAATACTAGTACCACAAGACAAAAACCACGTAATATATGTCTGGTTTGATGCATTGCTGAATTATCTAAGCGGAATATCCTATCCAACCACAAAATACCAAAAATACTGGCCGGCAAACTGCCATCAGATTGGAAAGGACATAAGCTGGTTTCACACAGTAATCTGGTCGGCAATGCTACTCGCAGCAGAACTACCACTGCCAAAGACAGTCTATGTGCATGGATACTTGACGGTGGATGGCCAGAAAATGTCCAAATCAATCGGCAATGTGGTAGATCCTGTGATTGTAGTTGACAAATACGGAGCAGATCCTCTCAGATACATAATGCTTAGAGAAGTCCCAGCAGGAGAAGACGGAGACTACTCAGAAAAAACCTTAATCAGCAGGAATAATTCAGATTTGGCAGACACGCTTGGAAATTTACTGCAAAGAACACTAGTGTTAATACAGAAAAATTTCAACGGAATAATACCAACCTGCGGTCCTTTGACGGACAAAGAAAAAGAACTCGAAAAAGCAATACCAGACGTAAAACAACTAAACGAACTCGTCAATACATACAAATGGCACCACGTAATAGAACAAATATGGAACTACATAAACAAGTGCAACAAGTACGTCAATGACACAGAACCCTGGAAACAAACACAAAACCCGGAAAGACTAGCCACTATACTATATACTCTCATTGAACACTTGAGAATAATCACAATATTAGTATATCCAGCAATACCTGCAAGCGCGGAAAAAATTGCAGCGCAAATAGGACAGAAAATAGGAAAACTAAAAGACGTAAAATTCACAAAGAAAACAACAGGACACATCGCGCAAGCAGAAATATTATTCAAAAAAATAGATACGGGGATCAAACAACCAATAGCTGAAAAACCAACAACACCAAAAGAACAGACAGAAGACTTCTCAATACTCAACCTGCGAGTGGCAGAAATCAAAAAAGCAGAACCACACCCGAACGCAGACAAATTGTATGTGCTCACACTGGACGCAGGAGAAGAAAGACAATTAGTGGCAGGAATAAGAGCATACTACAAGCCAGAAGAACTAATTGGAAAACACATAGTATTCATAAGCAATTTACAGCCGGCAACAATAAGAGGCATTGAAAGTAAAGGAATGATACTTGCAGCAGAAAAAGAGGGAGTTGTAAAAGTATTAGAAGCGCCAGACTCACACCCGGGAGACCAGGTCAGCATAGAAGGAATAACGCCAAAAACAGCACAGATAACAATAGAACAATTCCAGAAAATCAAACTAACAACAAGAAGCAAAACAGCAGTCCACGGAGACAAAACATTAAGAACGCACGCAGGCAATGTAATTGTAGACTTACCAGATGATGCGCATATCAGATGAAAAAAATACTTGGCACAACAGCCTTTCCAATCTTCTGCATTCTACTTAGCTTTTTCGTATTAACAACAGATTCAAGATTCACATATTCTCTTCTCGAACAAAATGAAAGCATACAACCAACAAAAGAACTCATGAATTATTTTGTGAGCAAAGGACAGATTCCGGAAGCATTCAATGAAGAAGAAAAATCACACCTGCAAGACGTCAAACAACTTATAAAATTCGGATTAATCACGCTGCTGATAACCCTGATGGCATTGATTTACTGCTCATCTGAATGGAAAAAAACAATCAGATACGGCACAATAGCATTATCTGCAATTCTTGCAGCAGGATTCATCATACCGTTCAACACACTGTTCACAAGATTCCACTATATATTCTTCCCCCAAGGAAACTGGGCATTCCCGCCAGAAAGCGCACTCATAACATATTACCCTGCAAACTTCTTCGCAACGTATGCGCTGTCAATCGCAGTATATGCAATATTCCTGGGATTAATAATGGTTCATTTCACGTATATCAACAAAAAATAGTGTTACTTTTCACAAACAATAATGAGAATATCATCGTTTTTTATATCAAATTTTTTGAAATTATAGTTACCAAAAAATTTCAAATTTTTAAAACCGCTTTTTCGAAGTAATTTTGAGAAATGGGATGTTTTTAATGGGTTGTATTCTGTGCTATAAACATTAAATTTTCCCGATTTGTTCTCTAAATTTATAACATTAAAAACGACTTTATCTGGAAAATAATCTAATACATAAAAGAAGATTTCCTCTTTTCTGATGGACATAGGGAAAAACCGTTTTTTCTTTCCAACTAGCATATCATAATTTCTTTGCTGCATTATCAGAATCCCATTTTTATTTAAAAGTTTATACATTTCATTAAGGGATTTTGTTAAATCTTTATCATTGAGCAAATGCGGCAAGGAATTGCCAACACAAACAATACCATCAAATTTTTTATTAAAAGTTTTGGACAAATTCCTAAAATCAACAATTTTGAAAGTGGCTTTTACACCATATTTATTTGCATTAATTTTTGCTTTTTTGATCATTGCAGGAGATAAATCAGAACCTTTGGCGGAAAAGCCCATTTGATTAAACATTACAACGTGCTGACCTGTTCCACAAGCACAGTCCAAAACATTCTTAACTTTATACTTGGAGAATAATGTCTTAAAAAATTCACTTTCTCTTTTAGAACGATTTTTCCAGGATATTAAGCTATCATATTTCTCTATGAAGTCTTCGTAAAATCCCATAGCTCTATTTAATTTTGCATGTGTTATAAACCTTTCGAAATCGTCTCAAGAAGGGGATAAAACGACTTCTGCACACAAGAATATATTTTTGACCACGTAAATGCTTAAATATGGTTTGAGTATCCGAGAATAGTAACAACCTTAAAAACGGGGGGAGAAAAATGAATAAACTAGCAATAATCGCAATTCTGGCAATAATACTACTTGCGTGCACTCCAATGATGCCGTCAAGAAAACAAACAGAAAACAAAACAATACAAAACATAACTGTCGAAAAAATTGAACAAAACCAAACGACAGAACCACCAGAAACAAAAGGAGGAGAAACTCCTGCAACTGAGACAACAGAACCAACCCCGGACCTTAAAGACGTTCCAATAAAAGAGCTGATTGAAGGAGAACTAGTCAGCTTCCCAAACCTCAAAGCAGTAGACCCTGACGGAGACCCAATAACATACACGTTCACAGAACCACTTAACGAAAAAGGCAAATGGCAGACAAAAGAAGGAGATGCAGGAGACAAACTCGTAACAATAACAGCATCAGATGGAACAAACACAGTATCACAACAAGTGCTGCTCAGAATAAAGCCAAAAAACAAACCACCAGTCATATCATTAGCAGAACCAGTGGAAGCAAAAGAAGGCGAAACATTCACAATACAACCAAATGCCACAGACCCAGAAGGCAAACCAGTAACATTAACCTATTCAGGCTGGATGACAAGTGAAACAAAAGAAGTAACATACGGAGAAGCAGGACTGCACAAAGTGATAATCACAGCAACAGACGGAACAGCCACGATAACAAAAGAAGTCATAGTCTCAGTCCAAAAAGCAAACAGAGCACCAGAACTCGCAGAAATCTCCACAATAAAAATCAAAGAAGGACAAAAAGCAACAATAAGCGCAAACGCAAAAGACCCAGACAACGACAAACTCGTAATAACCTATGACTTCCCATTCGATGACGCAGGAGTCTGGCAGACAGAAATCGGAGATGCAGGAGAATACGACGTTGCAGTAAAAGCAAGCGACGGCTCGCTAACAGCGGAAAGAACAGCAAAAATAATAATTGAAGCGGTCAACAAAGCACCAGTAATAGACATGCAAGCAGCAATATCTGTGAAAGAAGGAGAAACAGTAACGCTAAACCCGACAATCACAGACCCAGAAGGAGATGAAATAAGAGTAACCTACTCGGGCTGGATGACAAGCACGGTAAAATCAACCGGATATGATGACCAAGGAAACCACAAAGTCACAATAGCGGCAAGAGACACAGCAGGAAACGAAGCAAAACTCGAAGTCATCATAACAGTTGAAGACATGAACAGACCGCCAATATTCGGAGCAGGAAGCTTCACCTAATTTTTTAATTTTTTTTAAATGATTGACACAATAATATTTGACCTTTCTGAAGTATACATACGGGGACTGCCAGGCATAGAACCAAAGATTTCTAAAAAAACCGGAGTTCCAGAAACAAAAATATTAAAACACCTGAGAGGACCCAATTATTCCAATCTGATGAAACTGTTCAAGGAAGAAATAACAGAAGACCAATACTGGCAACTCGTAAAAAAAGAAGGAAATTATCAAGTACCAATAAAATGGTTAAAGCAGACAGTAAGAAAAAATTTCACAGAAATTCCAGGAACAAGAGCGATAATAGAACAGCTGGGAGAACGCTATAAGCTGGCATTACTGTCGGACCATTGCAGAGAATGGATAGAAAACATAGAACAAAGATATCCGATAACAGAACTTTTCAACAGAATATTCTACTCCTTCAATACAGGACATACAAAATCAGAAAAAAAATGTTTTGACCACGTGCTCGCATCAATGAACGCAGACCCAGAAACCACACTGTTCATAGATGATCTGGCAAAAAATCTTGTAGTGGGAAAAAAAGCAGGAATAGCATACACGCACCAGTTCACCAGCGCAGAAGCACTGGAAAAAGAATTAAGAATGTTAAGACTATTCTAAAACCACTTAATATCTGCAATCTCGAACCTGAAAGTTGCTATGATAAAAATAATATAAACCAGCATCATAAAAATACAGTAATGCAAAACAGTCAGATAAGCAGTTGAGAAAAACAAGACAGCCATTAAAACAATAGCAACAGAATTAATCTTGATAGTTGTGCTTAACTCATTCTCAATAATTTTAATTTTCTCAAGACTTTTAGTTTGCCATTTTCCCACATACCGCCAGATAAGAGACCAGAGAAGATCAGAGACCAAAAGCAAGATAATGAACAAATTAACACCTTTCACGTCAAACCTGCTGGCCATTAGGACTATATAATAAATTAAAATAACATCAAGAATGCCGAAAATAGTATCCAAAGCAGAATTGGAAACCTCTTCATCAAGCAAATCATCTGAAGCCTTGAATAACAACCACCAATGCAGCAAAACAAACATGCTGAACAGGTAGAAAATGAAAGGAAGAATGCCTGTCACATCAAAAAAATAATCAAAACTGTAAAACAAAATCAAACCGAACAAAGTATCAAATAACACTGAAGAAAATTCAACCTGATGAATAACCTTGCCCGTCATACTCTTTTTCACAAATAAAATTATCAGAATAGCTTATAAACTTTTTGCAGAAATACTTAAACTCTTCAATTTCCTATGCAACGTCTCAAACCTCAAGCCAATCTTTCTGGCAGTCCTCGAGATGTTGCCATTATTCTCTAACAATGCTTTCTCAAAATACCTTGTTTCAAACTCCTTTTCAGCGTCCTTCACAGTTTTAGGAGTATCAGGAATTTCCTTGACAATATTAATTGACAAACCTGGAGCTTACTTATACAAAGCCTCATACTTCCTTGGATTCAAAGCACCTTTGTAAGTTTCCAAAGATTCCTGAATGAT
>JBFYLW010000029.1:0-26801 GCA_041305185.1 Nanobdellota archaeon | reverse complement strand
TCAGAGTGTCAAAATGAGAAGAACAGGACCAACAAATCCGGTATTGAAGGAGCTCATTCAGAGCTTGAGGAAGGAGAGTACTACTTCGAAGGCTCCTCTTTGGGATCGCGTTGCTGATGATTTGGAAAAGCCAACAAGGCAGCGCAGGGTTGTTAATATTAGTTGTATTTCCCGTAACACTAAGCCTAATGAGACTGTTGTTGTTCCTGGAAAAGTTCTTGGCTCTGGAGCTCTTGCTCATAGTGTTGTTATTGCTGCTTTGTCTTTTAGTGATGGTGCTCGTGAGCTTATTGAGCGGGCGAAGGGCAAGGCTGTTACGATTGAGCAATTATTGAAGCAAAAACCTAAGGCGAAAGACCTTAAGTTGATAGGATGAACATGGTAGAAATCAATATTGATGCGAAGAATGCGATTGTTGGTCGTTTATGTACTTTTGCTGCTAAGCAGGCTTTGCTTGGGAATACTATTAATATTTTTAATTGTGAGAGTGCAGTTATAAGTGGTCGAGTTTTGGATTATCATGCTAAATTTTATCATAAGTTTTTCAAGCTTGGCAGGCCTGAGAAGGGTCCTTTCGCTAGCAGGATGCCTGACCGTTTTGTTCGCAGGATGGTTCGTGGAATGGTTCCTTACAAGCTCGGTCGGGGTCGTGAGGCTTTTGAGCGTGTTATGTGTTATATGGGTGTTCCTGAGAAGTTTAAGGATAAGAAGTTAGTCAAGGTTGCTAAGGAGGCAGGCGATTTGCCAAAGCCTAGTTATCAGACTGTTGGTCAGCTTTGCGTGTCATTGGGAGGACGGGTATGAAAGTTATTCATGAGGTTGGAACTAGAAAGACTGCTGTTGCTCGTGCGACTTTGACTTCTGGTGCAGGGATTGTTCGTATTAACAGTCGTTTGCTTTCCACTATGCCTCAGAATATTTTCAGGGCGAAGATTGAAGAGGCTTTGTTGCTCGCAGGTGATGTTGCTAATAAGGTTAATATTCAGGTTAATGTTTATGGCAGTGGTTCTAATAGCCAGTCTGAGGCTGTGCGTCTTGCTATTGCAAAGGCTCTTGCGGTTTTTGACAAAAAATTGCATACTAAGTATCTTGAGTATGATCGTATGTTTACTGTTGCTGATGTTAGAAGGAAGGAGACTCACAAGCCGAACTGTCATGGTAAGGCTCGTGCCAAGCGTCAGAAGTCTTACCGTTAGGAGGGAAAAATGATAATTCCGATTCGTTGCTGGACCTGTGGAAAGCCGATTGCGCATTTGTGGGAGGAGTTCCAGGAGCGTTCAAAGAAAGGCGAGAACAAGAAGGACATTCTTGATGATCTTGGTATTGAAAGATATTGTTGTCGTGCGATGTTTATGGGTCATGTTGACTTGATTGACACGCTTTCCCACTTTAAGAAAACGTAAATATGGCTTGTAAGGATATTGAAGTCGAGATTAAGCTTCCTGTTGACGAATCTACTTTTTTGAGTGTTAAAAAGAAACTTTCAGATACTGCTGTTTTTGTTAAAAAAAGCCGTGAAGTTGACGACTATTTTACTCCGGTTCACAGGAATTTCTTGCAGCCTCGTTATCCTTTTGAGTGGTTGCGTTTGAGAAAACAGGATAATTCTGTTATTTTTACGTATAAGCATTATTATCCTGAGAATTCTGAGATTGATACTCATTGTGATGAGTTTGAGTCTGAGATCAAGAATCCTGGGGTTTTTGAGAAGATATTGAAAGCGCTTGATTTCAAGAAATTAATTACTGTTGACAAGTTTCGTGAAGCTTATCGTACTGAGAATTTTGAGTTTGCTCTTGATAAGGTTGAGGAGCTTGGTTATTTTATTGAGGTTGAGGCTTTGAAGGATTTGGGTGGTGTTTCTGTTACCAGGGAGAAATTGTTTGAAGCTGCCAAGAGTCTTGGAATTGATATTTCCACTTTTGACAAGAGGGGGTATCCTTATTTGTTGTTGGAAAAGAAGGGTCTTTTGAAATGATTTTCGTCATTGAGCATCTGGAACCAAGACTTTTCAAGTGGTGTTTGCTTGAGTATTTTCATATTTCTTCTTTTGTTGGCAAGCAGAATCTTTTGTTTACTAATGTCAAAAGTGCTGTGCTGAAAAAGTTTGGCAAAGTCGAGTCAAAAAGTATCAAGCAGCTTCGTTTTGATAAAGCCTGTGTTCTTGATCCTGAGGCTAAAGAGACACTTACTCCTGAGATTGCCAAAAAATTCAGTTATTTCATTTTTGGCGGTATTCTTGGTGATGATCCTCCTAAAGAGCGCACTAAAGTTGAGCTTACTAAGTTTTTGCCTTATCCTGCTTTTAATCTTGGCAAAGCTCAGATGTCTACTGATACTGCTGTTATTGTTACTAAGATGATTGTTGATGGCAAAAAATTATCTGATCTTAAATTCCAGCAGGGTGTTTGTGTTCCTATCGCAAAGGGTGAGGAAGTGCATCTGCCGTACAAGTACCTTCTCGTCAACAATAAGCCTTTGCTTGCGCCTGGTATTGCGGGTATGCTGAAAAAGCAGAGGACGTTTTGATGAAATTTGTTTTGTTTGAAGGTGTTGATGGGACGGGCAAAACAACTTTGGCCAAGTTGTGTGCCGACAAAACGGGAAGTGCTTATTATGCCAATCCTCCTGCGTGTATGGCTGGCGCGCGTATGATTTTTAATGGTTCTGCGCCTATGGCGCGTTATCATTATTATATGGCTGGTAATTATCTTGCTGGCGTTGAAATTTCTCAACTGCTCGAGACTCAGGACGTTTTTTGTGATAGGTATGTTTTTTCTACGCTTGCAGCTCATTCGGTTCTTTTGAATCGT
Organism: Nanobdellota archaeon; assembly: GCA_041305185.1. Taxonomy (GTDB): domain Archaea; phylum Nanobdellota; class Nanobdellia; order Woesearchaeales; family ARS49; genus CABMGU01. The sequence continues at coordinate 23,988 of JBFYLW010000029.1, read as the reverse complement.
GATTTACCTTTGCCTGGTGATTTGTTAATGCCGGATAGGGTGGTGTATCTCGTTGCATCATTTGAAGTTATTGAAGCTCGTTTGCGTGAGCGTAATAATGGCGAGGTCAGAAAGTTGGATTTTTTGAGGAAGGTTTCACAAAAATTTGATGAAATGTTTGCTCATGTGCCTGGATTATTGAAGATTGATACTTCTGCTCAAAGTATTGATGCAGAGGTTGATATGATTTTGCAGGCGTCTTCTAGTAAAACTTATAAACAGTTGTGAACGATTTATTGTCTATGGGCCCGTAGCTCAGCTTGGATAGAGCGACTGTGTATTATCGTCGAACCTTCTATTCCGAGAGGAGAGAGCAGAAGATCGTGGGTTCAAATCCCACCGGGCCCGTATGATTCTTTATGACTGCTGGGAGACTCGACGACCTGTCGGCGTTGCCTCCCAACCCCGTTTTTAACAAAATTTATATTCTCCGAATTTCAAAGTTGTTATATGACTATTCAATTAAGAATTTATAGAGTTGGTTGTGACGAAAAGGTTGCAGATTCTATTGTTCGTGCAATTAAGGATTACTTAAATAATTTAGGGTTTGGTTTTATTGTAAAAGAATTAATTGATGAAAATCTTATGGCTGCTTTAAGAAAATATACTACTTATAGTGGGGTTAATGCGGCTGCATTAGCGCAGGAATTAGCAAATGAAAAATTTGATATTCGTGAGGGCAAGTCTAATGATGTTCCTCATTGGGATTGTGTTATTTTGGGAAGAAAGTTGGATGGTGGATTTGCTAATAGCAAAGACATTCTTTTCTATGGTAAAACTGATATTGAATGTCATAGTATGGTTTTTACAACTGCGCTTGGGGCTGATGCAATCTATAAAGGTTACATTTTAGGAATGCACGAAACTCATCATTTATATGAAGCGGAACATTGCAAGTATGATTGTCCTTGGTGCTTTATGCAGGAAGGAGAGCTCAGTGGACAAAAATTACAAATGATGGCAGACAAAATGAAAGAAATAATGAGAGTTAGAGGAAAGTTCCAGGTTCCTGCATGTGCATATCATTCTCAGTTTATTCCTGTGCTTTGATTATTTTCAATCCATTGATTTTTTTATCTTCTCGGCTTTCTTAGAAGGTGTTCTATTACCATCATTGTGAGGTCTAGGTGTTCTGTTTTTCTTTTGTCTTCTTTGCCGGTATATTTTGTTTTGCTGTCTGGTATTGTTATCCATTTTGGGAATGGGTTTTGTTGTGTGGTTCTTGTTGTCAGTGCAAGGTAGCCTCTTGATTTTGTGTGGTCGTTGATGTAATCTACAAGATATCTTAGTTTTATTGGTGAAAGGTCGATTAAAGCGTGTATTGCTATGATGCCGTCAAATTGTGTTTCCGGTAATCTGTCGACTAGCTCATATTCAAGCAGGTTTTTCGGGTTTACCGGTCTTTTTTGTTGTCGTGCCAGGTTTTCTTCGTATTCTCTGACTATCCGGACTGATTCAGTTAGGTGTTGTAGTATTTCAGCATCTGCTTTTTCGTCTTGTAATGCGACAACGTGGTATCCTAGTGAGAAGAGGAATCTTGTGTTGTGTGTGTCTCCAGGAGAAATGTCGAGCACTGTTCTTCTTTCTGGGCTGAATGGTGGTAGTCGGTTTACGAATTCTACTGCTGCTCTGTTTGCTCCATATTTTTTTGCTGCGCTGGCGAGGTCCATAACTTACTTCAAGAAGTCTTCCTTCTTAATTTTTTCTAAGTAAACAATTCTGCTGTTTCTTTTGAATATGGAAGTTCTGTCAGGCATCCGATTCTGAGCTTTTCTATTGTTAGGGGCATTCCTTTCTGCTCTAGAACTCTTATCTGGTCAAGTGAGAATAATATTTTTCCTTGTAGCATTTTGCAGACGTTTCCTTGCCAAGAGCCGATTATTCCTGCGAGCTCTTTTTGGGTAAAGCTGTGCCATAGATTATTGCGGTCTTTTTGAGAAGTGACCCCGTACACTTTGCTATTTTTGGCTATTGACAAAAATTTGTCTTTTTTCCTTTCACATCTGTCAAAAAGTCGTATCTGCCAGCATTTTAGGTAGTTGCGCCAGTTTTGGATTGTAAGTTCTATAGAGTTGTCTTCGAATCGTGTGCGTGTTTTGTAATCGACTTCTTCCAAGTCAAGAATCTTTGCAATCATGTTTACAATATTTCTTTCTTTAATTGATAAGCAAAAACTCAGGTGGTCTATGAACTGTTCTTGATATTTAATCGCAACGCATCCTTCTGCTGCAAATAATCCGCGAATAAACCCTCTACGCAAAGAAACATCATTTAGAAAATCTGATGTTAGAAAAATTTCCATGATTTTTTCGAAAATGATTCTAAAGACGCTTCCATTGACCTGAATATGTAATGTTGGATATCTGTTTCTTGTTGTGAAATATGGTTGGAAATTGTCAAATTTGAGTCTTTTCGAAAGTGCTTGAATTGCAGGCGGAATGAGTCCATAATGGATTCCGATGGTGAGATCTTTGTTTTGAATATTGAGGCGATTTCTTAGAAAAGCGAGAATAAATTCGGCAATGTCCAAATCTTTTGATGCGTATGTAAGGTGTCGCTTCTCCCTTCTATGCATGTCCCCATCTCCGACATACATGCCGAGGGCTTCTGCAAATGACTCATCGATAGTAATTTCCTTGGAAAAAGTGAAAGATTTTCGATTATAATTCCCTCGATTTGTCGAAAACCACAACGTTATGCTCTCAGAGTTCTCTTTTATGACCCAATCAGGAAAAAGTTTCTTTATTTCGATTTTCATCAGCATTATTCAGAAAATCTTATTTAAATATCTCGTGCGTGTGGTTGTCCAGTGTCCAGTGGTTTTACTCAATCCAGTCCTGGTTTTTTATCTTCTCAGGAAGATATTTTTCAGAAATAAAACTAATTCCGCGGCTGCTCAGCGACTGAATCTCTACTTTGCCTTTGAGAGTTTTCATGAGCTTAAACTGTCTCTGCCATGCTTTGTTGTCTTTAAACCAGTCGTAATCTTGCATTTGATCTATTCGTTTGTGATCAATTTCTGTAAGGGCTATTAAATGTTTTTTCAGTCCGTATTTTTCAATATCATCCATGGTGATGCCCAAAAATTTGGCAGTGCGTATCGTCATGCTCTCAGCCATATGTGCAAGATTGATAGAGCCGTATTTCAGAACGCTGTAAATATATGCACCCCAAATATCTCCATCACAGAGGATGTAAATCGGTAGGTTGTGTTCGTTGCTTAATCTTTGCAATAGTCGTCTTATTCCTCTTGTTGTTTGTCCTTGTGAGCACATGATTATGCAGTTTTGTTTGTCCCAGAATTTGTCTTCGTGCAGTCTTTCCCATACTGCTGCTTTTTCCATGTATATTACATATTTTGCTTTTACTTTTTTGAATTTTATTTCTTCTACATTTGATGGTACTGACCATCCTCCGCTTCCCATTTTGCTCCAGTCTATTTCGTCTCCTTTGTCTTCTACTATTACGTTTCCTGCGACTGAGCCCATTTTGTTCGCGTTTATGTTTAATTTTTCTCGTGAGTTTCCTGTGAGCAATTCTAAATCTTCTATCGCGTCATCGCTTTCTGTCTGTTCATCCACGATATTTGTCTTGGTATTTGGTATTGTTCTTTTGACCATGTAGAATACGTCTCTGAGTGATGCGTGTTTGCCGTCTTCGAGTAAATTCTTGCTTACTGCTGCGACTTCGAGTGTTTGTAGGAATTTTTTGGAGTGTGCGACGTTAAAGAAGTTTCTTTCTGCTGTTTTGTCTCCGAGTTGTAGCGTTTCTGATTTTTTATCGAATGTGATGTTGGATAATGCTCTGATTGGTACTGTCATTTTCGGTTGTTTGTTTGCCAGTACGTCTTTTACTAGTTCTTTTCCTAATTCTTCGATTGCTTCTTTTGGTTCACTCATCTTCAAATCCTGCCAGTCTTACTTGTTCTTCTTTTTCTTTCTTGTCTTTGACTTCTACTTTGTGTGCTTCTTTGTGCGCTTGTATGTATTCTTTGTTTTTTTCAAGCATTTTTTTCATGCTTTCCGCAATTTTTTCTTTTCCGATTCCTGTCAGCCGGTATAGGGCATCAGCCACTTCGGGAATATAGTTTTCAAAGATGCTTACTCTTTCTTGTTGGTCTGATACTCTTCTTTTCTTGTTGACGTAGCTTCCAAGCCTTCTTCCTGCTTCCTGGAGTGCTAGTTTCATTTCTTTGATAATTTCAGGATAATGTGCGACTGCTTCTTTTGCTTCGGAGGTGAATGGGGGCCATACTGAAACCATTGATACTACTACTGTGAGTGGTCCTACTGGTATTGCTCCTTGGCTTTGGCTTAGTCCGTATGGTCTCCAGTTTGTTTGTATGACTGATTTTGTTGCTGAGCAGGAGCCTTGTTGATATAATAGTGGTACTCTGTTTGCAAATCTTAAAAGTCTCACTGATTCTTCTGCTGGTTGTTGTCCGCCATAGGCTAAAGCGACTTCAATTACAAATGGTATTCCTCTGTAAACATCTGGGCTTCTTGATACTGCTGTGTAGAATTCAGCTGATACTTCTTTTCGTAGTCCTTTTTCAAGTAATTGTTCTCCTATGGGCACTATGCAGTCTGTGCTTGGCGAGATTATTTTAGTGTTTTTTATTGCTTCTATTAGTTTTTCCACGTGTGGCAGCTGTAATTCTGCTGGTTTCATGTTTGTGAATAGTCCTGATTTGTCGCAGATTTCTTTTGCGGTTTGTGGTCCTACTCGTGAGAATTCCTGTGTCAAAAAGCTCTGGAGTGTTCTGCAGTCTGTGTTTTTGACCATCTTCAGCATTATTCCCAGCTCTACTCCGTATGGGTGTGGTTTGATTTCTGTTGGTTCTTTTGGTAGTTTGTCTGTTGCTCTTGGAAATATCAGCTGTTCTGCTTTTGGATTTGTATAAATTATTGTTGCATGTGGATTTGCTATGGCTGTTTGTTTTAGATAAGAATCAACGCTTTGGTCTCCTTTTTGGTAGGTTGCATCAATGTCGAGTTCTATTTTTGTTCCGTGGTCTTTTTTCCAGGATACTTCTTCATCTTTTACTATTTCTGGCGTGTTTTTTTGTGTGTCTATATGCAGTTCGTAGTAGTATGAGGGCTGGTTTTCTTGTATGCTGCTCCAGATTTTTGCTGGTCTTCCTGTTGTTAATTGTGCGTATAATACTGCTGCCGAGATGCCTATTCCTTGTTGTCCTCTTGCTTGTTTCATTGTGTGGAATTTGCTTCCGTACAATAATTTTGCAAAGATGTTTGGAATTTGCTTCTTCACAATTCCAGGGCCGTTGTCTTCTACTGATATTCTGAATCTGTCATTTCCCATTTCAACGATTTGTATATTAATCTCTGGAAGTATTTTTGCTTCTTCGCAGGCGTCTAGTGAGTTGTCTACTGCTTCTTTTACTACGGTTAGTAATGCTTTTCTTTTGTTATCAAATCCCAAAAGATGTCTGTTTCTTTCAAAGAATTCGGCTACTGAGATGTCTTTTTGTTTTTTTGCGAGTTCTTCTGCTATAGTCATTGTTGTGTTCTTCTGTGTTTTCTTCTTTTTTCAAGCCATCTGTAAACGTGTGCGTGTGGGCTTCCGGAAAGTAGGGTTTCTATTGCTCTTCTTGCATCGTTGATGTTGTCTGCAGGTCCTATTATTCCTATTGTTTTGCCAAATACGCATACGTTTGTTTCAGTTAGTTCTTCTATTATTCGCCTGCTTTTTCCGCCTTCACCTATGACTCTGCCTCTTAATCTTTCCAAATCATTTTGTGTTTTGGTATAGTCTTGTATTGATACTAGTTCAAATGCATAATCTTGTCTGAGCAGTAAAAGTGCGACTTCTGGGTTGAACCCTCTTCCTATCGCTCTGACTATTTCTCTTGCAAGGTACAGGTATAGTGCATCTGGGCCGTTTAGGCTTACTATGCCTTCTTCACTGTTTACTTGGATTTTTGTTTTTGTTTCATGCTCTATCGTGCGTTTCATTTCGCCTTTTTTGCCGATGAGCACTGCTACGCGTTCTTTTGGAATGCGCAGGTCGTACGTAAACTCCTGTGTTGGAGTGGAGGTCATGGTTCAGCGAAGAAAGTCAGGGCTTTAAAAACGTTGCGTTTGATTACATAAAAGCATAAATATCACCTGCTTTTCAGTTCTTTTGGGGTGAGTAAAGGGTGAAAGCTTATTTGGACATTGTGAAGCATATTATTGATGATGGTGTTGTAAAGAAGAATCGTACTGGTGTCGATGCTGTTAGTATTGCCGGCGCCATGTTTGAGCATGATATGTCTGAAGGTTTTCCTCTTCTTACTACCAAGAAGGTTCCTTTTAAGAATGTGGCAACTGAGCTCGAGTTTTTTATCAAGGGTATTACAGACAAGAAGTGGTTGCAGGAGCGTAATAATCATATTTGGGATGAATGGGCTAATCCTTCCAAGGCTCCTTATGGTCATACTCCTGAGATTAAGAAGAGGATGTTTGATGAGCGTGATTTGGGTCCTGTTTATGGTTTTCAATGGCGTCATTTTGGTGCTGATTACGATAATTTTGATTCAGATTACTCGAATAAGGGTGTTGACCAGTTTAGAATTGCTGTTGAAAAACTGAAAAAGGATGTTTCTGACAGGCGTGTTATCATTTCTGCTTGGAATCCTTTGTGTATGCATAAGATGGCTTTGCCTCCTTGTCATTATTCTTTCCAGTTGACTGTTATTGATGGCAAGTTGAATTTGTTGTGGAATCAGCGTTCTGTTGATACCATGCTTGGTTTGCCGTTTAATATTGCCAGTTACGCTCTTCTTTTGCATTTGCTTGCTAAAGAGTTGAATCTGAAAGAGGGCCGTTTGATTGGTTTTCTCGCTGATACTCACATTTACGTCAATCATATTGATGGTGCTAAGGAGCAGTTGTCCCGCGATTCATTGAAGTATCCGTTGCCTCAGATTGTTACTGAGAATTTCAGGTCGATTTTTGAGTGGAAAGCTGAGGATAGTAAGATTCTTAATTATCAAAGTTATCCGACTATTAAGTTTGAGATTGCTGTATGATTACCATAATTGCTGCCATGGCGAAGAATCGTGTTATTGGAAAGAATAATCAGCTTCCTTGGCATTTGCCTGACGATTTGAAGAATTTCAAGAATTTTACTGCGGGCAATACAGTTGTAATGGGTCATAAGACTTTTTTAAGCATAGGCAGGCCTTTGCCTAACCGTAATAATGTTGTTATAAGTTCTTTGCTTCCTCCAACTTCAGGGGTGGATATTTGCAAGAGCTTTGAGGAGGGTATGGAGAAAGCGCGTTCTTATGGTAGGGAGATTTTTATTAGCGGTGGAGCTTCTGTTTATGCACAGGCGCTTCCTGTTGCTGACAGGATGTTTCTTTCTTATGTTAAGAAAGATTATGATGGTGACGTTTTTTTCCCTGAATTTAATCAGGATGATTGGAATATCGAACAGAAAACTGATTTTCCTGATTTTGAATTGGTAAAATACGTAAGAAAAAATGGAACACCTGAAAAAGTCTGATAGTGAGGTTTTCAATGCTGTTTTGCAGGAGCTTGATAGGCAGAGGAATGTTATTGAGCTTGTTGCTTCTGAGAATATTGTCAGTCGTGCTGTCTTGGAAGCGACTGGCAGCTGGCTTACTAACAAGTACAGTGAAGGTATTCCAAATAAGCGTTATTATGGTGGCAACCAGTTTATTGATATTACAGAGCAATTGGCAATTAATCGTGCTAAAAAGCTTTTTAATGCAGAGCACGCGAATGTTCAGCCTCATGCTGGCAGTCAGGCTAATCTTGCTGCTTATCTTGCTGTTCTGAAACCTGGTGATACTATTTTGGGTATGGATTTGGCTCATGGTGGTCATCTTACTCATGGTTCTCCTGTGAATTTTTCTGGCAGGCTGTTTAATTTTGTTTCTTACGGCGTTGATAAGGCCACAGAATTGGTTGATATGGAGCAGGTGCGTAAACTAGCTGTTGAGTGTAAGCCTAAATTAATTCTTGCAGGTTTTTCTGCATACCCGCGTTTTCTTGACTTCAAGATGTTCCGTGAAATTGCTGATTCTGTTAATGCTTATTTTATGGTGGATATGGCTCATGTTGCTGGTTTAATCGCAGCTAAACTTTATCCTGATCCTGTTCCTTTTGCTGACATTGTGACCACAACAACCCATAAAACATTGCGTGGTCCTCGTGGTGCTATGATTCTTTGTAAAACTCTTGACCGCCTCAACCCTTCTGATAAGAGGAATCTTGCTCAGAAGATTGATAGTGCTGTTTTTCCTGGTACTCAGGGTGGTCCTTTGGATCATGTTATTGCTGCAAAAGCAGTTGCTTTTAAGGAGGCTTTGGAGCCTTCTTTTGTTGAATATCAGGGGCAAGTTCTCAAAAATGCTCAGGTTCTTGCTAAAGTTTTGAAAGATAATAATTTCCGTTTAATCTCGAATGGCACTGATAATCATTTGATGCTCGTTGATGTTTCTTCAAAAAATATTACGGGCAAGCAGGCAGAGCATGCTTTGGATAATGCGGGTATTTGTTGTAATAAGAATATGATTCCTTTTGATGTTCGTTCTCCTTTTGATCCTTCTGGTATTCGTTTGGGCACTCCTGCAGTTACTACGAGAGGTATGAAAGAATCTGAGATGGAGAAAATTGGTGTTTGGATTTCAGAGGTTTTGAAGGATGTTAATGACTTGTCTGTTCAATTGCGCGTTCGTGGGGAAGTGTTGAAGCTTTGCCAGCGTTTCCCGATTTATCAAGGACTTCCATGATTTTTCCAGTCAGATAACAGCTTCCTGTGATGAATATTAAGTCGTCTTCTTTTGCAATGTTTTTTGCGAATCTTAGTGCTTCTGCTGGTTCTTCTACTATCGCGCATGGTCCGTCATATGCTAATTTTGCCGGGTCTAGCGCTCTGTTTATTGGTGGCTTTGTTAATATGAGGAAGTCTGGTTTTGGCAGTGCTTTTATCATTTTTTTGTAGTCTTTGTCTTCTAAAACTCCGAATATAACGACTAGTTTTCTTTTAGGTAGCGTTTTTACAAATGGGGCTGTTGTTTTTATTGCTGTTATGTTGTGTGCGCAGTCTACCAGTAGATTTTTGTCAAGGTATTCCATTCTTCCTGGCCATTTTACGTGCGCAATTCCTTCTTGTATGGTTTCTTCTTCTATTTCCAGCAGTTTGCAGGTTTCATATGCTATTCCTGCATTTATTTTTTGGAATGGCCCTCTTAATCCGACAATTCCTGTATGTGGTTGTGCGATAATGAGTTTGTTTTTTCTGCAGGCTTCTTTTATCCATGGCATTCCTGTATTGTTTTGGCATGTTACGACTTTGCTGTTTTTCTTGATTATTCCTGTTTTTTCTTTTGTGATTTCTTCTATTGTGTTGCCTAAAATGTGCATGTGGTCGTATCCGATGTCTGTCAAAACTGCTATTTCTGCATCGCAGATTGTTGTTGGGTCGTTTCTGCCTCCCATTCCTACTTCGAGTACTGCAATATCAACTTTTTTTCTGGAAAAATATAGTAATGCTATTGTTGTGCAGAATTCGAAGAATTTCAGTTGTATTCCAAGGCTTTTTACTTCTTTTATGAGCGCCAGCAGTTCTTCATCTTTGATATTTTGTCCGTTTATCTGTATTCTTTCATTGAATTTTATTAGATGTGGTGAAGTGTACAGGCCGACTTTCTTGCCTGCTCTTTTTAGCACCTCTGCTATCATTGCTGCTGTGCTTCCTTTTCCGTTTGTTCCTGTTATTTGTATTACGCGTAAATTTTTGTGTGGGTTTCCCAGCCGCCTCATTGCTTCTGAGATGTAGTCTAGTCCTTTTTCTCCGAATCTTGTTAGTCCATATAGCCAGTCTAATTCTTGTTGCATCATTTTTTGATTTTCTTTAATACTTCTTCTTCATTCGTTTTTACTTCCCATTTTTTGAAGAGTTCGCAGATGTTGTGTATGTCTCTTTTCAGGTATGCTTCTGCATTTGAGTTGTCTAATGGTGTTGCTTGTGACATATCTATGAAAACTGGTTTCTGGTTGTAATTTAATATGTTGAACCCGCTAAGGTCTCCATGCACAAGTCCTGCTTTGTATAGCTTTCTCATTTGTTCGACTACTTCTTCAAAGAATTTTTTTGGGTTTTCCGGTTTGTCTTTGTTTAGTTTTTGTGCTGCTTGTTCATCTCCTATGAATTCCATTACTAGTATGTTGAACAAAACAGTGTATGGTGTTGGCACTCTTACTTCTGCTTCTCTTGCTTTCAGGAGATTTCTGTATTCTCTGTGAGCCCAGGCGAATATTACGTCTCTTCTGCTGCTTTTTAGTCCGCTGTATCTTGGGTCTGTTTTGATGCAGTCATACATTCTGTTGAAATCGCAGGTTTGCAGTCTGTATATTTTGATTACTCTTGTTTCGTCATCTTTTCTTGCTGTGAAAACGTGTGCTTCTTTGCCTGAGCTTAACGGGCTGTGCAGTCCGTTTATGTATCCTTGGTTTATTAGCTTGAACAAGTTTTTTTCAGTAAATAGGTCAAACACGTGTTTTAGTGTTTTGTAGTCTTCTCTTTGTTTTGTTCCCATTCTTGGCATATTGTTTTTGTTTTTTATTCTCTTATTATTAAATGCTTTCAAAAACTTTTTAAACATTAAAAATCTTTAATTTCTTCATTAGAAAAGGTCACAATTACGGCCCTTCACGAGAGTACCCAGTGGAGCTGTCGGCTTTGCCAAGCTATGACCCTTGGGGGTTAGTGTATAGGGCTACAAGACCTTTTTTATGCTCAAAATCAAATTCGAGCCGTAATAGAACAAGTAAGTTAATGATAATCATTCATCATCAAAATCATTTGAAAATGAGTCAAAAACATCCTGAATCGGCATAAATAAGGTTGATTTAGCTTGTTTTGGATTAACTTGTTCTGTTTTGGCCGAGATGGGGGAATAAAATGGGAAAAATCAGTCCGGTATCATCGAAATATATAGTTAATTCAACGATTGAGATTGAAGGTGTTGTTGATAGGCCTGATGTTATTGGTGCAATTTTTGGTCAGACTGAGGGTTTGTTAGGTGAAGATCTTGAATTAAGAGAGCTTCAGCGTTCTGGCAGGATTGGTCGTATTGAAGTTAACATTGATACTAAGGGTGGTAAGAGTATCGGCACTATCGTAATTCCGAGCTCGTTGGACAAGGCAGAGACAGCTATTGTTGCTGCTGCTTTGGAAATCATTCAGCGTATTGGTCCTTGTAACGCTAAGGTTAAGGTTCAGAATATTGAGGATGTTCGTGTCAGCAAGCGTAGCTTTGTTATTGAAAGAGCTAAGCAGTTGCTCAAGCAGTTGATGGACAAGGTTATGCCTGACAGCAGTGAGATTGCTGAGGAGGTTGCTCATTCTGTCCGTGTTATGGAAATTTGTGAGTATGGCAAAGAGCGGCTTCCTGCTGGTCCTTCGATTGATGATTCTGATGAGATTATTGTTGTTGAGGGTCGTGCAGACGTTCTTACCTTGCTCAAGCATGGTTTCAAGAACGTCATTGCTATGAATGGTACTTCTGTGCCTCAGACAATTATTGAATTGTCTCACCGCAAAGACCTGGTCGCGTTTGTTGATGGTGACCGTGGTGGTAATCTTATCATTCGTGACTTGTTGAACGTTGCAGAGATAGATTTTGTGACTCGTGCTCCTGATGGCAAGGAAGTTGAAGAACTCGCGAAGAAAGAAATTCATAAGGCTTTGCGTAGTAGGGTTACTGCTGAGCAGGCAAAGTTGGAATTGAGCAACATTGACACTTCTCAGTCAATCAGAAGGCCTGTTATAACGAGACCGTCGATGCCTGTTTCAATTGCTCGTCCAGTGCCGTCTTCACCTCGTGTTGTGAAGGCAGTTTTGCGGGAGGACGAGAAGAGGCGTCTTGGTGAGATGCTTGAAGGCCTGATTGGCACTCGTGGTGCTTATGTTCTTGACGATAAGTTGAACGTTTTGGGCAAGGTTCCTTTTGCTGAGCTCAATAGCACTTTGCGTTCTTTGAATGCTGGAGTGTATGCTGTTGTGTTTGATGGTGTTGTTGATGCCTCTCTTGTGGAAGTCTCTGAGAAAAGCTCTATCAAGCACATTGTCGCAATGGACTCTAAGGTTGATTCTGCTGATTGCAGGGTTAACATAGTTACGGCAGCCATGCTGTAAACCTTTTTATACTTCTTTTTTTTCTTGTTAGTTAAAAGATGGTGTACAAGATAATTCTTGGGCGTGAGCAGAAGGATCAGGAGAAGTATGGTACTGTTGGCACTGTTTTTCTTGGTAAGCATTATGTTAAGATGGGCGCAGTCACTGCTCTTTCCCAGCCTGTTTTTCTCGACTTGAACAAGGCGCACGTTGTTTTTGTTTGTGGGAAGCGTGGTTCAGGTAAGTCTTATTGTATGGGTGTGATTGCTGAGGGGATTGCTGATTTGCCTGATGAGATGCGTAATCGTTTGTCTGTTATTTTGTTTGATACTATGGGTATTTATTGGACTATGAAGTACCCTAATCATAGGGATGAGCCTCTTTTGAAGGAGTGGGGTTTTGAGGGTAAGGGTATTGCTGTCAAGATTTACACTCCTTTTGGTTTTTTCAAGAAGTGGAAGGAGGAAGGCATTCCGACTGATGTTGCTTTTGCTTTGAATCCTGCTGAGTTGTCTCCTGAGGATTGGAATTTGACTTTTGAATTGCAGACTACTGATCCTGTTGCTGTTTTTATTGAGCGTATTGTTCTTGAGATGAAAAAGTCTGGAGTTCAGTATGATATTCCTGATATTGTTAAAGCTATTGAAGAGGATAAGACTGAGGAAATTCATGTTAGGCAGGCTGCGAAGAATCGTTTTGTGGCTGTTGAGGAGTGGGGTGTTTTTTCTTCTGAAGCTACTCCTGTGAAGGATCTTGCTAAGGCTGGTCAGATTACTGTTTTGGATCTTAGCGCTTATGCTGTTATGCCTAATGGCTGGCGTATCAAGCATCTTGTTATGGGTATAATTTGTATGAAATTGTTTATTGAGCGTATGAAGGCTAGAAAGGATGAGGAGTATGCTTCTGTTCATCAGGCTATTCATTATCTTGTTGAGGAGCATGATGAGCCTAAAGAGTCTGAGATGCCTATTTGTTGGCTTCTTATTGATGAGGCTCACGAGTTCATGCCGAGTGTTGGCAGGACTGCTAGTACTGATGCTTTGGTCACTCTTCTTAGGGAGGGTCGTCAGCCGGGTATTGCTCTTGTGCTTGCTACCCAGCAGCCTGGCAAGATTCATACTGATGCTATGACTCAGTCTGATATTATTCTGGCTCATCGTTTGACTGCAAAGATTGATACTGATGCTCTTGGTTCTTTGTTGCAGAGTTATTTGAGGACGGGTCTTGATAAGGAGTTGGATAATTTGCCTCGTGTTGCTGGCGCCTGTATTGCTTTGGATGATGTTAATGAGCGTATGTACCCTATGCGCATCCGTCCGAGATTCAGCTGGCATGGTGGCGGTGCTCCTGGTGTTATTATAGAGAAGAAGGAAGCGTTTAAGTTTTAATTAAAAGAAAAAATAAAAATTTTAGTCGCAGGGTGCGTTGAAGTCGTCGTCTTTTAGGTTGTTGAATTTCAGGTCGTTGAATTGGTATTTTATCACATTTCCGCTGCCGTCTGTTGTTATAATCCTGTGTGGGACTCCGTAGGTGTCATCTATTATCATTTCGTACTTTGCGCCGTCCTTGGTGAATTCTATTGCTGTGACGCTTCTTTCATTGAAGGTTTGTGGTCCTGTTATTTTTGCGTCTGCTGGAATTTCTTTTGTCCATTCGTATGGTGTTTTTGGTATGTTTAGGCTTGCGGTGTCTATCTCGAATTTCTTTTTTGTGTTGTCTACGTTTATGCTTTTGCACCTGCTTAGTTCTTCGCAGCATCCAGTGCTTAAGTCTACGTAAATTGTGTCATAGTAGTCTTCTCTGACGTAATAGTTTTCAGAGTACTTTTTGATTTTCATCTTGCCATCTTTTATCATGTAAGTGTCTAGGAACAGGTTGTTTGTTGACGTTCCTCCGAACAGGTACTGCATGTTTTTTAGTTTTTCGTCAGCTCTTTTCAGCAAATCTCTTAGTTGTGGGCTCATGTCAGCTTTTGTTTCTGTTACTGTTGGTGGGGCTGTTTCTTGTCTTTCTGATGGTAGAGTTTCAGCTGGTGGCGGTGTTCTTCCTACTTCCGCGGGAGGTGTGGTTTCTGTTGGCGTATTGGCTGGTGGTGTTTCTGTTGTTACTGGTTCCTTTTCTACTGGTGTCGTCTCTGTTTTTGTTTCTTCTTTCGGCGCAGCGCAGGCTGCTAGTATTAACAATAGTATTGTTGCCAATATCCATATTTTTTTCATTTATATCCCCCCTAGTGTAATGGTTTTGGTCGCACAGCTAATTGTTCGTCTGGTGTTGCATACATCATTGATATCATGCTGGCGACAAACATGATTGTGAATATTAGTCCGAAGGTGAATGCCCATGTCTTAGAATAAGATGGTATGAATATGACGCTTAATAGGAATCCTAGCATGCTCATTGCGAGAAAGCTGGATTTGAGTGGTGCTATTTTCATATATTGCCTTGGCACGTTGTTAGTTTATATATTTTTCTGGCAAAATGGTTAGATTTATATAACATTCAATTTTTGAAAAGTGCATGAAGCATACTTGGATTATCACTGGTTTTCTGGTTATTATGTTTTTTGTCGCTCAGTTTATTGGTTTGCAAATTACGCAGTCATATTATGATGCTGAGGCTTCTGCAGAAAAGGGCGAGCCTGTCTGGAAGGATTTGCCTTCTATTGGTGGTGTTAAGCTTGAGCGTCCTGAGGTAGAGCCTCAGTTTAGTATATGGTATATCATCGGTGCAGTCATTATTGGCACTCTTCTTATTTTGCTGATTATCAAGTTGGGTCGGGTTTTGTTATGGAAGTTGTGGTTTTATTTCGCTGTTGTTTTATGTTTGGCTGTTGCTTTCGGAGCTTTTATTCCCGCTCTCTATGCTTTGTTGCTCGCCTTGTTTTTGGGCATCTTTAAAGTTTTCAGGCCTAATTTGTATATTCATAATTTGACTGAATTGTTTGTTTACAGCGGTCTTGCTGTCATTTTTGTTCCTATCTTGAATGTTTTTTACGCTTTTATTTTGTTGCTTGCTTTGTCTTTGTATGACATGTACGCGGTTTGGAAGTCTAAGCACATGATTAAGATGGCTAAATTCCAGACTGAGAGCGGTATTTTTGCTGGTTTGTTGTTGCCTTATGCTGCTCCTGCTTTTCGCGGTGTGAAGAAAAAGGTCAGGACTGCTGTTCTTGGCGGCGGTGATATTGGTTTCCCGTTGATTTTTGCTGGCACTGTTTTGGTTGCTTCTGGTTTTGTTAATGCTATTATTGTTTCTGTTGGCGCGACTCTTGCATTGATGGTTTTGTTGTTGTTGAGCCAGAAGGATCGTTTTTACCCTGCTATGCCGTTTTTGACAGTTGGTTGTGCTTTGGGCTATCTTGCTACTTTTCTTCTGTGAACTTGCCCAGTGATTTTTGTTCAGCCAATGCAGAATAAGAGTACAAATCCACTGTGAGATTGTTTTGTGCTGCTATTGTTTGTATTCCTGTTTTTTTCTGTAGTTCTCTTGCGATGTAGACTGATTCTTTGTCTTCGGTTATTATTGCGAGTTTTGGTTTTATTTTTGTGATTATTTGTTCTGCTTGTTTTGGCGGGAGTATTATTACTTCTGCTTGGTATTCTTTGATTTCTTTTGTTTCTACTGTGCCTGTTATGTGTGCTATTGTGCAGTCTGGTAGTTTGTAGACGGTTCCTGCTTTTTTTGTGATTGTGCTGGTATTTCCTTCTGTTTTAATCAGCACATCGTTGCCTGAGAAGTGTATTTTCGGCGCCATGATAGTGAGAATTCTTCTGTTCTATAAATTAATTTGTTGTCTCTACTGGTATGAATCTTTGTACTTCTTTTCCGTTGAAGTTTACTTTTTCAAAGAACATTTTTTTGGGTCTTGCCCATATTTGTCCTTCTCCGTAGAGTGCTTTGTATATTATCATTTCTTCGAGTGTTTCGCTGTGTTTTGCTTCGCCTATGACTTCGTAATAGTTTCCTTTGTAGTGCTGGTATTTTCCTTTTTTTACGTCCATGTTGCCCTCTTGCGCCGCGGTCTTCGACTGACTTTTTCTCCCTCTTGCAGATGCGAGGGAGAGAAAGTCACCTTGGCCAAGCCAAGGCGCGGCGCCGAACAGTGGACAGTAATGCAGAAACCTTTAAAAAGCCTATTTCCTGAATATGTGATGGGCAGGCTAGGCAGGGAGATTAGCCCTCTCCTGTTACCGTTAACGGGCTTCAAACGGTGTCGAAGTCTGGGAAGCAGCATACATCCTGTATGTGAGTCTTGTGCTGGACGTTGAGGTTCTGTCCGGCAGGATTGTGTCTGCAGGAATCGCGCCAGGCCTGGAAGGGAGCAACGCTAACTGTAGTTCTCAATGCTTGTCGGGTTGCGGAGCTGAGAAAGGCATAAGGTCAACTCTTATGCAGTTGTGTGTTCATTCTTGGGCGCGCCTGCCTACTTTATACTTCTCTATTAGTTTGTTCATGCTGTCGCTTGTTGTTTGCTTTATGGTGTATCCTAGAAGTTTTACTGCTTTTTCTACTTCTTCTTCTGTTTGGGCTTCTATTTCGAGATATACTGGAATTCCTGGAAAATTGTCTATTTCAAATCTCGTGTTGCCTAGCTTGTATGACTCTCGGTGTTTTTTGTATTCGAATGTCAGTTTTAACCCGATTTTTTCTAGAAGTGCAATCATGTCTTCAAAACTTTCCACTTCAATATCTATCTCTTTTCTTTTTTTGAAGCTGTCTGATTCCATTTTTTCTTTGCAGCATAATTCTGTTTTTTCTCCTATTTTTCTTACTCTCAGGTATCTTCCTTCTTTTTTCAGCCTGCCGTCGGGGTAATCAAAGGACTTTGCATCTATCTCTCCTTCAAATATTTTTTTTGCGCCTATTTTTTCAAGTTTTTGAAGTATTTCAGCTTTGTTTATTTCTAGAATTTTGACTTCTATTTCGTTCATTTTACCAGTATCGCGGGCTTTCCTGGCATTGCCTGTTTAGCCTTCTGCTCAGGGCTTTCCTGTTCTTTTATGACTTCAATCGGGCAGTTGAACTCTTCTTTTAAGAAAGCAACAGCATCAATCAGGTTCTGGTATTCTGCTTCCTGGTGGGAAATGTGTGATGGTATTTTTCCCGGGTCTTTTATTATTTTTGGCACGAGTTGTGCTGCTTCTGAGTGTTCTTTGAATTCTGGCATTATGACTTTCATTATCTGTCCGATGTCTCTTGTATTTGTCAGCAGTTCCTTTAATTTCCTGAACAGTGCTGCTTTCCAGTCTTGTGCAACAAACAGGGTTATTAGTGCCGGTCTCTCCACTTTTGCCAGCTTCAATACCTGTCCAACGTCGTCTATTACCTGTACCATTAGCGCTTCTGCTTGCTCTAACTGCAAATTTATTTTGCTTTCATCGTAAGATGGCCATTTTTCATTCACAATAAGTCCTTGCTTTTCTATTTTGTACCATATTTCTTCGCATAAGTGTGGTGTGAATGGTTGTAGCATTAGTGTTTGTGCTTCTATTATCTTGCTTAGCAGTTCCCTGTTCATTTGTCCTGCTGTTCTTCTTTGGTACCATTTCAGGTGTCTTTGCAAGTCGAAAAATCCTCTTGATAGTGCTGTTCTGTACATTGTTTCTTCCATTGCTTTGCCGGCATCTCTTATTGATGAATGCAGTTGGTGTTCCATCCATTTGTCTATTTCTTTTTCTCCTGTGTGTTCGTGGTTGCTGGCGTAATTTTTTATGGCGAAATCATACCATTGTTCCAGTTTTAGTTTCATGCTTTCTGCTAGTTCTGGGTCCCAGTCTACGTCATTTAGTTCTTCTCCTGTGGAAAGTATGGTGATTCTAGTGATGTCAGGGCTGAACGTCGTTATTACATCTCTTAATGTTTTGAATATTCCTTTGCTTTTGCTCATTTTTTGTTTTTGTATGCTTACGTATCCGTTTACTGCTATGCCTCTTGGCCAGTATTGTTCTGGGAATATTGCTGTGTGGTTGAACATGTAGAATGTCAGGTGGTTCTGGACCAGATCTTTTGCAGAGCTTCTGAGGTCTACTGGGTACCAGTATGTGAATTCTTGTCTCATCTGTTCGAGTATTTTGTTATCCACTCCTAGTTCATCCGGGTTTCCTATGCCCAAAAACACGTAATCAAACAGTTTGTCTTTTATCTTGCCTAATGGCACTTTTTTCAGATGATGTGCGATTGTGTAGAACGCATTGTATACTGTGCTATCACTGAGGCTTTCTATTTTCCACTTCTTGTCCCATGGCAGGGTTGTTCCTAGTCCGAATTCTCTTGTGCATGCCCAGTCTTTGAGCCAGTCGATGACATACTCGAATTGTGGTCTTATTTTTTCTGGGTAAAGCTTCATTGTTTGTAGGCATTTCATTGTTTGTTGTTTCCAGTCTTGGTCTCCGTATTTGATGAACCATTGGTTGTCTACTATTTTTACGTGGCATCTTGATAGGCACCTGCACACTACTGGATTGATGAGTTCGAACATGATTGTTGCTTTTTTCTCAGTGGTTAAATCTGTTATCAGTTCTGGTTTTGCTTGTTGTATGCTTTTTCCTGCATATTTGCCTGTGTTCTGCTTTAGTTTTCCAGTATGAAACTCTTTTTTGTAAACCTCATTTGTCGCTTCTTCCAATTTAGCATCGTTCGAATTTTTGATGCCTAGTTTTGTGCAAACTTCTATTGCGGGGTGTTCTCCATATCCTTCTGCAGAAATGAGTGATATTGGTTTGACGTCTTTTGCTCCTGGATAGTTTGCGTCTTGCAGTTCTTTTAGTGCTATCCAATCGTATGGTGCGTGGCTTGGCACGCTCATTACTATTCCTGTTCCTGTGTCTGGTGTTACGAATGTTGCTGGTAATACTGGTATTTTGATTCCTGTGACTGGATTGGAAACGTGTGTTCCGACCAGTTCTTTTCCTGGTATTTTTTTTATTTCTGTGATTGTATGTTTTTGGTCTGCTAGTTTTTTGAAGCATTGTTCTGTTATTATCCAGTGTTCTCCGTCTACGTCTGCTTCTATGTATGTTATTTCTGGGTTTGCCCATATGTTTGTTACTCCAAATATTGTTTCTGGTCTGAATGTTGCGCACGGTAGTGTGTAATGGTCTGTTTTGAATTTTAATAGCACAATTTCTTGTGGTGTTTCTCCTTCTCCTTCTGTGCGGGAATGGTCGCCAACTGGCACGTTTTCTTTCGGGCACCATACTACTGGGTGTTCTCCTTTGTTCACTAATCCTTTTTTCTTGAGCGTGTTGAATTGCCATTTGATGAACTTGCTGTATCTCGGGTTGAGGTCTGTTGTGATGAAGCTTCTTCTCCAGTCGATTGCTAATCCGTAATTTCTTAAGTCTTGTTCTGCTGCTTTTGAGAATGTTTTTATCCAGTGTACTGGTTCTTTGAATGCTGGTATTTCTTCATCTTTGAAGCCCATAAGTTTTAGCGTCTGTATTTGTTTTTCTTCGTTTTCTGCTACTCTTTTTGCTGCAGTGTCTATTGGGCTTCCTGTTGCGTGGAATGCGAATGGGAATAGTACGTTGTATCCTTTCATTCGTTTGTATCTTGCAAACGCCTCAACTCGCATGTACGTATATGTGTGTCCTATGTGCAGGAGTCCGTTGGCGTAAGGATAGGGTGTTGTGAGCATGAATTTTGGTTTGTCATTTGCGTCTGATTCGAAGACTTTTTGTATTTTCCATTTTCTTTGCCATTTTCTTGCGAGTTTGTGGAAGTCAAGTGTCATATTGGTTTCTCAAGTTGCGTTTTTTAAAAAGCTTGCTATGAGCAAAAGTTATATATAACCGGCATTCCGGTTTTATCTATATGCGGAGGTAGCCAAGCGGCAAAGGCAACAGGCTGCAACCCTGTCATTCGGGGGTTCGAGTCCCTCTCTCCGCTTGCATAACCTTTTTAAACTGTCATCGTCGATTTCTTCATTATGAAGCTGTTAATCCATAAGGAGAAGCGTGAGATTGTTGATGGCAGGGAATTTATTGTTGCTAAGGCTAAGCAGTATTTTGTTACTGACTTGTCTAAAGACGTTCATACTCTATATGGAACTATTTCCCAAAAAGAGCTTTTAAAGCCTTCAGGCAGCATAATAAAATCTGATAATGGCAAAGAGTTCTATTTGCTTGATGCATCTTACATGGACATTTACAAGCGTTTCCGTAAGTTGCCTCAGACTATTCCGTTGAAGGATATTGGTCTTATTATTGGTGAGACTGGCATTAATTCTCAATCTGTTGTTGTTGACGGCGGTCTTGGTAGTGGTGCTTTGGCTTCTGCTCTTGCTCATATTGCAAAGCACGTTACGAGTTACGAGGTTCGTGATGATTGTATTCAGATTTCTGAAGCTAATATCAAGATGCTTGGTTTGACGAATATTACAATAAAGAAGAAGTCTCTTTATGATGGCATTGATGAAACTGATGTTGACCTTATTACTTTGGACTTGCCTGAGCCTTGGAAGGTTGTTCCTCATTGTTCTAAAGCTTTGAAGACTGGCGGTTTCATTATCAGCTATTCTCCTAGTGTTCCCCAAGTGCAGGATTTTGTTAATGAAGTTCACAAGCACGACCAGTTGTTGTATTTGAAGACTGTTGAGATTATTGAGCGTTTGTGGGAAATTGAAGGTAGGCGTGTTCGTCCAAAAAGTACTGGCATCGGTCATTCTGGTTTTATTGTGTTTGCTAGAAAGATTAAAGCTTGATACTATCTAGTTTATATTTTTCTTTAATGTCCTTTAATTTCATTAATACTTTTGTTTTATTTCTTTTAATCGAATCGAAAATAAATACCATTCTAAGATTCTTGTATTTAGATTTTCTAAGTTCTTTCAACCGTGGTGCCATATATTCTTCGGGCGTTTCAAATCTCTTTTTCTCACGACTGTACAGATAATGATATTCGATAAATACTTTTTGTTCAGGAAAAAAGTCAACCGTTAAGCTTCCCAAAGGAATATGGCAATTGACTCCTTTTATAGGGCTTGGACACACAATTTTTGCTATTTCTCTTTCTTCGTAACTATCAAAATAAACTCCTCTATAGCAAATATTCTTTCTAAGTAGATTTGCCTCTTGTCCTTTTTGTGAAATTTTTTGAAGATGTTCGGGATGTTTTTCTTTACAGCTTAAACCCGCTTTTCTTCTTTCTTCGACAAGACGTGGATTATCTAATTCTCTTTTGAGATATATTTGATCATATTTTTCTTTATTCTTTTTCATATCTTCCAAACGTTTTCTCACCATATGCGGTATGTGCTCCGGATGTTTTCTTCTGATTTCCTTTCTTATTTCTCTTAATTGAGGATTATTTTTTTCACGCCTTTCATATGCCGCACAAACTTCATCGGGCTTGTTAATTCTCCATTTTTTACATCCTTCTTGGGCCATTTTCCAATGGTCTGGATTTTTTATATGGCAAATTTTTCCAACTTTAGACTGATAAGAAATCAAATCTTTTCCATTTAATCTTTGAACGCCTATAGGGACTTCAGAAGTTTTGGCTCCGGGATATTTTTGTTTATAGGTTTTGGCTGTTAAATTATGTTCTTTTAAATGAGAAAGATTAATTCTTCCAAACTTTAAGCCACATTCAAGACAAGTTATGAGTTTGTCTGCTTTTCGTCTATTCTTGGCCTCCCATTGACGATTATAACAAGTTTTGCAAACTGGAGGATTAACTGTTGCAAGTTTTTTATCTAAGCCACAAACTCCACATATCATAATTATAAGACCTGTATACTACAGTATATGAATCTTTCGTAGATTGGGTGTCTATCATAGTTATAGAAGTTAAATCCCGAAGCGTTTCCTTAGTCTTTTTTCAAATATGCTTCTTGCTGGGAATCCGCTACTTGCCACGTAAGTGTTGAATTCTAGTTGTGTTATTCCCTTTTTCATTGCTTTTGTTTGGTATTGTCTCAGTTTTTGTCCGAATATGCTGTAGCATGGTGCGTATCCTGGCATTCTTTGGAAGTGGAATATTAAATCAAATATTGATTTTTTGTTTAGTCCTGTTTTTTTGTGTGCCCACTCTATGAATTGTGGGAATGTTTGCACGTCTCTGTTTAGTCTTGAATCGCTTGCTGCTCGCAAAAATCTTCCCATTCTCCAGTGCATTACGACAAATTTCATTCCGTCGACAAAATCTTCAAATGGTACGTATTTTTCTATTTCTTGTTTTACTTCTTTTTCTATTTTGTTGCGTGTTACTTTCTGTATTCGCTCAAATGTTTTGATTGATTCTAGTTCTCTGTAGAATGATAGTCCTTCTGTTATTGGTATGTCTAAAGTGGAGCCTATTATTTCGATTAGCCTGTTCTTTTTTGTGTAGCTGTTCATGAAGTTTACGCAGTGTCCGTATTCTTCGTGTATGATGATTTGTGCTGCGTTTGGATAGTCTGTTGGCGGGCTTGCTTTCGGGTCTGTTGTTGTGAAGAATATGCAGAATGGTTTTGTCAATGCATTCATTGACTGCATTGCTCCGCTGGGCATGAATGGTACTAGGTAGTCTGGGGTTTCTATTACTTTGACGGTGTATTTTGGTGTTATTTTTACCCATTCTTGGTCTGCAAGTTTTTGTAGTGGTTTTCTTAGTGTTTGTATGGTTTTTATGAGGTTTTTGGGCGGTATGTATTGGTATTTTTTGAGTGCTTTTTCTACTTCTTCTGCTGTTGGTTTGCATTTGTATCTTTTTGCGAGTTTTTGTATTATTTTCTTGAATTCGGGCAGTTCTTCTTCTATCCATTTGACTGCTTTTTCTTCTATTTCTTCTGGTGTTTCAATGTAGTCGTAGAAGTCTTTGATTAGTGATGGATAGGTTTTTTTTCTTCCGAGTCCTTTTGATTTCTTCTGTAATATTGGATATATTTCTTTGAAGTCTTTTCTTTTTAGTTTGATTTGCGCTTTTTCGTTCCATTCTTCTATTTTTTTCTGCAGTGCCGTGAGTGCTTCTTTTGTTTCTTTTTTGCATTTTTTCTTTATGACTTCAATTATTGTTTTTGCTCCGTCGCATTCTTGTGCTGTGTAGATTTGTATTTCTATCGGCCAGTTTTTGTTCCAGATTTCTTCTTGTACTGCCAGGAAGTTCAGGCTTTGTTCTGCTAGTGCCAGTATGTGTTTTTCATTGATGCCCTCTAGTACCAGATGTGTGAAGAATGTATTTGTTATTGCTTCTGGTATTTTGTTTGGTTCTTCGAACATTAAGTCTCTTCTTATTGTTGTCAGGAACTTTTTTACTGTTTCATCTCCTTTTTTCTCTATTTTCGCTATTTTTGCTAATGCATTTCTTATGTTGGAGTGTGAGGGTATCCAGATTTGTCCTGCGTATTGTTTTAGTCCTGCGTTGAAAGCGCTTGTTGGATAGAGTTCTTTCCAGAGTTTTATTGCCTCTTTTTCTGCGTTCATGTGTGATGTTGTGCGTTTGCTTATTATAAAAATGTTATTATGCGCGCTAGCGAGCCGTAATGCTTAAATTCTTATTTTAATTTTCGAGTTATATGCGTTCATTTGTTCGTAAAGAGGCTCGTGTTATTGGTATTGATGATGGTCCTTTCTATAAGTTCAGGAAAGGTCGTGTTCTTGTTGTTGGTACTATTTACAGGGGTGGCAGTTATATGGATGGTATTGTCAGCACAACTGCAAAGGTTGATGGTTCTGACAGCACGTTGAACATTGCACGGATGATTAATAAGTGTAAATTCAAATCCCAGCTGCGTTGTATTTTCCTGAATGGTATTGGTGTTGGTGGTTTTAACATTGTTGACCTGCCAAAACTATCCAAGCTTACAAAAATCCCAAT
>JBFYLW010000028.1:0-7143 GCA_041305185.1 Nanobdellota archaeon | reverse complement strand
TTCTTCTATTTTTTTCATTACTGCGTTTTTGTCTGGTACTTTGAAGTTTATTTCTTCTGATGTTGCGTATTTGTCGAATGGTTTTGTTAGTTCGCTTAGTTTTTTGTCTGTTTGTGACAGTATTGACATCATTGTGAGAGCTGCTATGTCTCCTGAGTCTGCGTACTTGAATTTTTTGAAGAAGAAGTGTCCTGATATTTCTCCTCCGAGTACTGATTTGTTTTTTTTCATGACTATTGGGATTTCTGTGTGTCCTATCATGCTTGGGAGTGCTTTGATTCCTAATTCCTGTATTTTTTCTTGTGCTATTCTGCTCATGTTTACAGTAAAGACTGCGCTTTGCCCTTTTTTGGCTATGTGTTTTGCGAATAGTATTAACACAAATTCTGCTCTTACCCGGTTTCCTTTTTCGTCTATGAACATTACCCTGTCGCAGTCTGCGTCGTATGATATACCTAAGTCATATTTTCCTTCGACTACTTTTTGCTGCAGTTCTGCTGTGTTTTCTGGTATTGATGGGTTTGGCACGTGGTTTGGGAATGTGCCGTCCATTTCTCCGTATAACATTTTGTATTTTATTGGGAGTCCTTTTAGCAGTTCAGGCACTACGTGTCCTGCCATTCCGTTTCCGCCGTCTATTAAAACTTTGATTGCTTTGTACTTTCCGCCTGCTACTTTTCTTGCTTCTTTCACGTATTCTTTGAGGAAGTCTTTGGCTGTGACTTTTCCTCTTTTTTCAGGGTCTGGTAAATGGCATCCTGTCGCAAGTTTTTCTATTTTTTTCAGTCCTGTTTTTTCTCCTACTGGTTCGACTCCTTTTTTGGTTATTTTTATCCCGTTTTGGTCTTTTGGCAGGTGTGATGCTGTTATCATGAATGAGTCCATTTTTTGTGCGAGATAGTAGCTCATTGGCGTGCTGCAGTATCCTGTGTCTACAACATCGCACCCTTGGTCTGTTACGCCGTATATGAGTGATTTTTTTAGTGATAGCGAGCTTGTTCTGCAGTCCCTGCCTACCAGTATTTTTTTTGATTTTAGGTATATGACTGCTGCTCTTCCTGCTTTGTAGACTAGTTCTTCGTTTACTTCAGTTGGATAAACTCCTCTGATGTCGTATGGTTTGAATGCTCCTGCCATTTTTAGTCCTCGAAATGGTGGAGTTCTCCGTTCATTATGCCTGAGACTTCTGTTCCTTCAGCGCATTTTTTGTCTGTTGTGAGCAATACTTGTTTTTTGCCGATGTGTGATACCAGGAGCATTCCTTGGCTTTCCTCTCCTCCTACAAGTTCTGGTTTTATGTTGCATAATACGACAACTTGTTTTCCTAACAGTTGTTCTGGCCTGTATGAATCTGCTAGTGATGCTACTACTTGTATGTCTTCGTCTGCTGCTGCGGTGTCTATCAATAGGATGTACATTTTTTTATTTTTTGGATGCACTGTTATTTTTGCTATTGTTCCTACTCTTAATTGTAATTTTTCAAAATCTTTATGAGTTATTTTTTTGTAATCTCCTACGTCTGTTTTGATTTTTGCCATAATATCACCCTTTTGATGTTTTCAGTTTTTTGATGTATAAAAACGTTGTGTCTTTCACAACATTTTTAAACCCTTTATTTAGCTTGTTCGTCTATGGTTGTATGCCTTTTAGCACTGCCTTTACTGGTTATTTTGGGTATATTTAGCGTTAGCTATCGCCGTCTTGCCTGGGAGGCTTTTGATTGTGTTTTCAGGAACGTTACTTTCCGTCCGTGCAGGAGTGGTTTTGACCAGAAGGTTAAGTCTGCAATTGTTGGTAAGCTTATGAGGCACACGCCTAGGTTTGCAGGTCTTATTTATCGTAATTTCGCTGTGTTGTCCTGGTTTTTTGTGATTATTTTCTTTGCAAGTCTTGCTGGTAGTGCTTATGGTGTTTACAATTATGCTTTGTATGGCAACTGTAATGGTCCTGAGTCTTCTGCTTTTTGTGTTTTTGATCCGTTTCATGAGGCTAAGCAGACTGTTTCTTTGTGTGGCGTTCAGGATTCTTCTGGTGAATTGATTGTTCCTGCTAATTTGTCTGGTCTTCCAACGATTGGTGAGGGAGTGAAAGTTATCGAGTTTGGCTGTTTCACTTGTCCTTACACCAAGCAGGTTGCCGGTCTTACTGAGAAATTAATCAAAGACGAAAATGTCGAGTTTGTTTTTGTTGCTTTCCCGCTTGAACAGCATGATATGGCTTATGAGGCTAATCTTGCTGCAGAGTGTGTTTACGCTCTTGATAAGGTGAAATATTGGGATTTCGTCATTAAATTGCTTAAGCACGAGGGTGATTTGACAGAGGAAAATCTTTTTGCTTATGCTGATTTGAACATTAGTGATTGCGTGAAGAACAAGACTTATTCAGACCGTATTGAATCCAATCTTCAGATTGGCAGGGATTCTGGCATTTATGGTACCCCTACTTTCTTTGTTGGCGAGAAGGCTATTGTTGGTCCGAAAGAAGCTGAGGTTTTGAAGGCGATATGAACGTTAATAAGATTCGCGAGGATTTTCCTGTTTTGCAGAAGGTAATTTATTTTGATAATGCCTGTATGTCTCTTAAGCCGAAACAGGTTATTCACGCTTTGACTTCTTATTATCTTGATTTTCCTGCGTGCGGTGAGAGAAGTGAGCACCAGTTGGGTAAGATTGTTACTGAAAAGGTTGATGAAGCCCGTCGTTCTGTTGCCAAGTTCATTAATGCTGTTCCTGAAGAGATTATTTTTACAAAGAATACTACTGAGGCGATTAATCTTGTTGCTAACAGTCTTGATTTGAAGAAGGATGATATTGTTCTGACGACTGATAAGGAGCATAACAGTAATTTGTTGCCTTGGAGAAAATTTAATCATCAGTTTGTTAAATCAAAGTCTGACAACACTTTTGACCTTGAGGCTTTTGAGAAGAAAGTGAAGGGTGTCAAGCTTGTTGCTATGAGTCATACTTCTAATCTTGATGGTGTTTCCATTCCCGCGAAAGAAATCGTTGATATTGCTCACAAGCATGGCGCTCTTGTCTTGTTGGATGGCGCTCAGTCTGTTCCTCATAAGGAAATTGATGTTAGAAAGCTTGATGTTGATTTTCTTGCGTTTTCGGGTCATAAGATGTGCGGTCCTACTGGCACTGGTGTTTTGTATGGCAAATTGAATTTGCTGGAAAATATGAAGCCGTTTATTGTTGGTGGCGGTACTGTGAAGAACAGCTGGTATGATAAGCAGGAGTGGGAGGATGTTCCTCATCGTTTTGAGGCTGGCTTGCAGGATTATGCTGGCATTATCGGTCTTGGTGAGGCTTGCAGATACTTGAAAAATGTTGGTATGAAGAATATTGAACAGCATGAATTGGAGCTTAACAAAAGAATGACTGATGCTCTTGCAAATGAAGTGAAATTGATTGGTCCTAAAGATCCTGCTTTGCGCAGCGGTATTTTTTCTTTTAACATTGAGGGTATGGATATGCACGAGATTGCTGGCATTCTTGATAATTCTGCCAACATTGCAGTAAGAGCTGGCAATCATTGTGTTCACAGCTGGTTTAATGCTCACAATCTGAAAGGCAGTGTCAGAGCTTCTGTTTATTTCTACAATACTTTGGAAGAAGTTGACAAGTTTGTTGAGGAAGTGAAAAAGATTTTGAAATTTTTGAAATAATTTTTACATAAATTTAAATATGAAACTTTATTATTTCCTGTTCATGGAAAAAAAGAAGTTTTTATTTGTGTCTGAGGAAGCTTTGATTGGCGATCTTGCCTGGCAGGTTAAGAAGGAAGGTCATGATGTCAAGTATTTCATCAATGAAAAGGCCAGCAAGGATATTTGTGATGGTTTTGTTGAAAAGTGTGATGATTGGAAAGCTTTTAAGGATTGGGCGGATGTCATTATTTTTGATGATGTTTATTATGGGGAGATTGCTGACAAGTTGAGGAAGGAAGGCAAGGCAGTCATTGGTGGTTCTGTTTATACTGACAAGCTTGAAGAAGATAGGGAGTTTGGTCAGACTGAACTGAAAAAGGTTGGCGTTAATGTTTTGCCTCATTGGGATTTTACTGATTTTGATGAGGCTATTAAATTCGTGCAGAAAAACCCTGGAAGGTATGTTTTGAAGCCGACTTCCAAAGGCGGTGAAAAAGAGTTGTTGTTTGTCGGTCAGGAGGAGGACGGCAAGGATGTAGTCCAGCTGCTTGAGCATTACAAGAAGGCTTGGGCTAAGCAGATTAAGTATTTCCAGTTGCAGAAATATGCTTCGGGTGTTGAAGTTGCTGTTGGCGCTTTTTTTAACGGTGTTGATTTTATTACTCCTATTAATGTTAATTTTGAGCACAAGAAATTGTTTCCTGGAGAGGTTGGTCCTTCAACTGGGGAGATGGGCACTGCTATGTACTGGTCTCCTCCTACTGTTATTTTCAAGGAGACTCTTGAGAAGATGAAGTTTGCTTTGGCGCAGTCTGGTTATGTTGGCTATATTGATTTGAATTGTATTGTTAATGCTCGTGGTATTTTTCCTCTTGAGTTTACGAGCCGTTTTGGTTATCCTACTATTAGTATTCAGATGGAAGCTATTACTTCTCCGTGGGGTGAGTTCTTTCACGCTATTGCCAATAAGAAGCCTTATGATTTGAAATACAAGAAAGGTTTTCAGATTGGTGTTGTTGTTGCTTGTCCGCCTTTTCCGTTCTTTGATATTGCGGAATTCAAGAAGTATTCTGAGGACGCCACAATCTTGTTCAAGAAGCCTTCCACTGATGGTTTGCATCTTGGTGATGTGAAGCTTGTTGAGGGTGATTGGCGTCTTGCTGGTTATTCTGGTTATGCATTGATTGTTACTGGTTCCGGCATTACGATGGAGAAAGCACGTGCTCAGGCGTATGAGCGTGTCAGAAACATTATGCTTCCTAATCTTTTCTATCGTACTGATATTGGTGTGCGCTGGTTCACTGATTCTGACAAGATGCATACTTGGGGTTATTTGTCCTAATGGTTACTTACACCAGGATGCATGGTGAGCTTATCAGGTTTGAGGCTACTGACAAGCTCGAGCTTGATGGCATGCTTTGCGCTCCTGTTGATACTAAGACTTGTGTTGTTCAGGTTCACGGCATGACTGATTCTTATGATGGTTTGGGTATTGTTGATGCGATGATGCGTGCTGCTTTCAAAAATGATATGTCTTATTTTACTTTTGATAACAGGGGTTATGGCACTATTACTGTTTTTAGGAAATTGAAGGAGCATATGATTTACAGGACTATTGGCACTTCTTTTGAGAATTTTAAGGAGTGCCTATTTGATATTGATGCTGCTTTGAAGATGCTTCGTGACCGTGGTTACAGGAATTTTATTCTTGTTGGTCATAGTACTGGCTGTCAGAAGATTACTTATTATCAGTCCCGCAGGAATAAGAAGTCGATAAAAGCGCTTATTCTTCTTGGCGCTGCTGATGATTTGAATTATCAGATTAAGATGCTTGGTAAAAGAAAGTATAATGAAAGTCTTGAGATTTCGCGCAGGCTTGTCCGTTCAGGAAGGGGTAAGGAGCTTATGCCTCCTGAGCATGAGCCTAATTATTTTAGCGCGAAGCGTTATTATGAATTGTACCGTCCTGGAAGCATTGAGGGTAATATTTACAATTATAGTGGTCCTTTGAAGACTTTGTCAAAGATTAAGATTCCTGTTCTTTCAATGTTTGGTGAAAGGGAGGAGTATGCTGTTATTTCTCCTCGCAGGATGTTGAAGATTTTGTCAAAAAAGTTCACGCATCCTTATTGCAAGGAAGCGCTTATAGAGGGTGCTGATCATTGTTTTTGTCATCATGAGGAAGAGGTTGAGGAAGCGGCTGCTATGTGGCTTCAGCATTTGCCTATCAAGTAGGTTGTGTGTGCTTCTGTTATTTCCACTGTTGTTTTTGTTCCTGCGGGCATTTCTTTTCTGATTACTATTGGCTTGTAGGCGTGATTTCTTCCTGACATTCCGTCTTTTACTTTTTCGTCTATGATTATTTTTCCTTTCCAGCCAAGCCATTTCTTGTTTTGTTCCAGTGATATTTTTCTTTGCAGTTCAGTTAGCTGTCTGCTTCTTGCTTTTCGTATGTTTCCATGGACTTGCGGCATTTCTGCTGCTGTTGTTCCGGGTCTTGGTGCGAATCTTGATATGTTGATTATGTCTGGTTTTATTTTCTGCATTAATTTCAAAGTGTCTTCAAATTGTTTTTCTGTTTCTGTTGGATGTCCGACTATGATGTCTGTGCTGATTGTTATCTCGGGTATTTCTTTTTTGAACGTTTTGACTATTTCTTCAAATGTTTCCACTGTGTGTCCTCTTTTCATGGCTTTTAATACTTCGTTGTTTCCTGATTGCACTGGTATGTGCAGGAACTTGAATATTTTTGGATGCTTCATTGCTTTAATGAATTCTGGCAGGTATTTTGCTGCATGTCTTGGATTTCCCATGCCGACTCTAATCATGAAGTCTCCGGGGACTTCAGCAATTTTTTGCAGTAGTTCTGCAAGGTTTTTTCCTGTGTCAAATCCGTAGCAGAATGTGTCTTGTGCTGTTATCCAGATTTCTTTGCACCCGTCTTGGATGCACTTTTTGGTTTCTTCCAGTATTTTTTCTTCTGGATAGCTGAATAGTGTTCCTTTTACCAGTCTTGTGCTGCAGTACGCGCACGCATCCAGGCATCCTGATGAAATCGGCACTATTCCTATGGCTGGATTTGTTCTTTTTCTTGGCAGAAGCAGCTTGACTGGTTTTGCAAATGTCAGGGCGTTTTGTTTTTGTTCGATTAATTCTTTTATCTTGTCTATGTGATGCGTGTTGATTAAAAGAATATCTTTGTCTATTTTCTTTAGAGGTTCTACAATGCTTGGTGTTATGCATCCTGTAATTGCTAATTTCTTGTTTGGTTGCAGTTTTTTGAACTTTCTTATTTCTCTTAGTATTTTCGCGTCTCCTTTTACTGTGCAGATGTTGTATATTATCCAGTCAGAGTTTGTTTCATCTGCGGTCTCAAACTGTCCTTTGATTATTTCCCCTTCTGCTATGTTCGCGCTGCAGCCATAAGATTTTACGTGGACTTTCATGTTAGAACTTGTTTATTATGTGTTTTTAAGATTTGTCTATTATTA
>JBFYLW010000027.1:0-6350 GCA_041305185.1 Nanobdellota archaeon | reverse complement strand
CAAAAAATATGCTCAAACGTGAAATATTATCAGGATGGGACAATAAACTATGGAACCATACCCTGGCGCATCGCAACAATACATTCTTTCATTAAAGACGAACAAGCAATAGAAGAAACTTCTCTGCTTGAAGAATCCAGCCTAAGATTAAGACTGCCGTTAAAATCTTCAATGTATGAATTAACTGACGTAATAACTGAAAGAAAAGGCCAGGCAGAACATCATATTTCATTAATAGATCTTGCAATGAAACGATGGGCTGCAAAAATATACGATGTGCTGGCAAAAAAAGATAATTTGCTGGAGGAAGTGGAAAAATGACAGACATAAAAGATTTGTTTAAAGAACACGTTCGTAGCGGAGAAGAAGTGTACAGGCCTCCGATGAAAGTGGAACTTGTTAAAGGAGAGAGACTGTGGTGTGCAAGCTTTGATGCGAATCTGCAAGATAAAGACAAACTGCAAAGACTCAGAGGATTTGAATTAAGGACTGATAAATTACCTTTTTTTGAAGGACTTGACTTGCTATTAAACCTGAACAAACTAACATACCAAGCTAAGGTTAATATGGGACTTGGACACAAAGACCTGCCGGCTGACAAGGTAAAAAAATTCTGCGAAAAATATCACGCTATGCGACAAGGATTTCCGGAGGATATAACTGTGGTGACGCCGGAAAATGCAAGCATATACTTAAGAGCACACAATCAGCCTGATGAAAACAAGTATGAACTTGTTGATATGATAAAAGGAAACATTAAAGATGTAAGAAAACACATAAAAGCCGTATATAATGTAATGTACGCGTACACTGTATTACATGACTTAATGAACTTAGATAGGAAAGTACGGAGAAACCTTAAATAATGCAGCAAAACTGGAAATAATATGCTGTCACTAACCCTAATAATAGTAACATTGGTTCTTCTAGCAATAGCAGCAATAACAGACTTTAAATCATTAGAAGTTCCAGACTGGCTCAACTATGCAGGAATAGCTGTAGGAATAGGAATACACCTGATGTTCTCTTTACAGCAATGGAGTTACTGGCCATTAGCATCATCGCTAGCAGGACTAGCAATAACATTCGGATTAGCATGTTTGATGTTCTACACAGGACAATGGGGAGGAGGAGATGCAAAACTTCTCATGGCCATGGGAGCACTAATCGGATTCGAGCCAAGCAAACTCGCATTCGGAACAAGCTTCCTCATAAATTTAGTGTTTGTCGGAGGAGCCTGGGGGTTTTTGTGGACAACAATCCTTGCAGTAAAAGACCACAAAGAATTCTGGACAGAATTCAAAAAAACAAGACAAGAAAAAAAATACATCAAGCTAAGAAAAATAACGCTGGCAACAGTAGCAGCACTAACCATACTATCATTCATAATAACATCATTTAGAATAGAAATAATCATACTGGCAGCAGTCTGCTTTGTACTATGTCATTTGACTATCTTCATCAAAAGCGTAGAACTAAGCAGCATGCACAAATGGGTAACACCAGACAAACTAACAGAAGGAGACTGGCTCGTCAACCCGGTAAAAACAGGAAAAGAAAAACTAATACCACCAAAACTCGGACTGGAAACCGAACAAGTAAAACTTTTGCAAAAACTATACGCGCAAAAGAAAATAAACAAAGTATTAGTAAAATACGGAATACCGTTCGCACCAGCATTCCTCATAGCATTCATAATAACTGTAATATTCAATAACATCGTATTCACACTCTTAACTCAGGTGTAACTACAAAGCTTTAAAAGAGGCAAAAACAAAACATCAAATATGATATTAGAACAGGAATTCATAGTCATGATAGGACTTCTTACAATGTTCTCAATTGTTGCAATAATCTTAAAGACACTAAAGACAAGGCTATTCGACCTCTAAGGAATCCTTCTAAGAGCTTTAATACGATAATCCTCTTTAACTTCCTGAGGACCCTCTATCTCAACAGGCCTGGCTTTTTCCTTCTCAAACAAACCAACATTCTTAGTCTCATCCTTAATTTTCCCCTCCAAAGAGGACAATTCCTCCTCAGGAGCAGGTTTTGGATTCCAGCCAATCGGAAAATGATCATTCTCAAAACGAGGAATAACATTCAAAATAACATGATTATGCTTCTGGCCCGCAGTAGGACCATTCTGAACAAGAAGATTAGTGCCCTGAGCGCCAAGACCCTCAAAAACAGCAATACCAACCTTGTTAGCAACCTTAAACATCTCAGCAACAACAAAATCAGGAACAGCCTCAAGAATAGGAGCATGCACCTTAGGAAGAACAGAAACCTGACCAGCAGTCGAAGGGTCAGGAGACAACATTGCAAAAACCTTATCACTCTCAAACAACAGGTTGGACTTCTTCTGCATCAAATCACAAAACATACACTCACTCATTTTGCAAGCATCTCCGTAATCCTGTCCAATTCAGACTTGCCATCAGCAGGCTTTGGCTTCTCAGGCTTTTCTTTCGACTTTTCAGCTTTCTCAAGCTTTGCCTTCGGCTTCTCAACAGCAGGCAACTTAATATCAACACCAAACTGCTTCCCAACAGCAGGAACCAGTTTTGCAATAGTCTCGTTAACAGACTTCTCATCAAGCTTTGCAGGCAATAACTGCAAAGCAACACCATCATTAGCACTACGAGGAATGATGTGCAACAAAAAATGAGGAGCACGCTGACCGGCAGCAACACCATTAGCAACAAAAACAGAAGTGCCCTCAACCTTCAAAGCACGAATCAAAGCAAAACTCAACTGCTTGGAAATCATGCCCAAATGAGCAACAAGCTCCTCACTCATCTGAGGCATAACAGAAACGTGCTCCTTAGGAATAACAAGAACATGACCTGAAGTTGCAGGGTTAATATCCAAAACAGCAGCGACCTTATCATCCTCATAAACCTTCTTGGCAGGAATCTTGCCAGAGGCAATATGACAAAAAACACACTGTTGCTGCTCCTCTTCGCTCATAAAACAAGGCAAAATATTCCATCTATAAAAAGATTAGTATACCTGAAAACTGCAAAATAAAAAACTTAAAAAATGCAGGCAGAAAACCAAACAGCGTACAGAGACCAAAAACTATTTAAATGGAATAAAATATGAATACTAAAAAAAGGTGAATGGATGAGTTTATTTACATCACGAAAAGCAATCACACCGCTTGTAGCAACAATACTATTAGTAGCATTCTCAGTGGGCCTTGGAGCACTAGTCATGAGTTGGGGAGAAGAATACATAGAAGAAAAAGCTGAATTCGTCCAAGGAACGGCAGAAGTCAAATCAGGATGCGATGCAGCAAAAATAAGCATAATCAACATAAACGGACAACCACAAGCCTGCTATGGACCACAAGGAATACAAATATGGATAGACAACGGACCAGACGTAGAACTATTCAACATACACGCAAGAATAGTAGGACAAAACGGCGTTGACGTAATAGAAGAAATACTGGATGAACCCCTGCTAAAAGCAAACGCGGTAAAAGCAACATTCCCCTACAACAAAGAAGTCTCGCCAATCATGCAGATAAAACTCACTCCGAAAATCTGGACAGGAAAAGACACAGCACTCTGCGGACAGGCAGCACTGAACATAGAAAGATTACCGAACTGCTAAACTACTTTTTTTTTAAAATATTGTTTCAAACAATACCTTCAAAAGCCCAAATTCTAAGACGAGCAGCACTTTTTCCGACTTTGTCAAAAATCCAAGAAGACATCTCATCCTTAGTAGCCCTCGGAGCTGCAAAAGTAAAAACAGCACTACGACGCTCATTACAAAAATTATCTGAACAAAACCTTCCAGAAACAACCTTGTTAGTCAAAGAAATAACGTTATTATAACTATCCAAAACCTCAAAAGCAGACTGCAAACTCACATCATGATTAAAAGTGGCGCTCTCAGACACGTTAACAAAACGGGCGCCAACAAGATTCTTCACAAGATGATTATCATTCAAAAAAACTCTTGAAGAATCTTTAACAAAAAAACCAAGATTATAATTCAGCACACGACAGCCATTAATGGTGA
Source organism: Nanobdellota archaeon (assembly GCA_041305185.1). Lineage (GTDB taxonomy): Archaea > Nanobdellota > Nanobdellia > Woesearchaeales > ARS49 > CABMGU01. The sequence goes on along the minus strand of JBFYLW010000027.1, from coordinate 2,312 downwards.
CGTTGTCTGAGCCCTCAATCGAAATACCCCTGCCACCATTCCAGCTCTTCAAAACAGCACCATTGCAATTAACATTAATGTTATCGCCTGAAACAACAATCCCTTTATCCAAGTAGAAAACATCAGTGCAAAAATCAATAGACCTGTCTACCTTCATGCCATCCTGAGGCACAACACACGCCAGCACAGCAGGCGCTAACAACAAAAACAACAAATATTTCATCTCTTTTTCAGTAATGCCGCTTTATCTGAATCGCTATAAATGCAATAACGTAAAGCAATATAAAAATAATCGCTTTGGTAAACAACGGCAGATTGGGTTTTTCAACAGGCTTTTGCACAGCAAGCTTTTCAGGCAATTCCTGCTTCACTTCCTTCTCAGCCTGTTCCACAATTTGCTCAGCAGACTTCACAAGAGGCTTAACTTCAGGAACTGCTGAAAGCAAAGGACTGCAATCAGCATCAGTCTGAGCAGAACACCTTTTACTGCAGTAAAAATCACCAGCCTCACAAGGATTCATATCGCGATACTCATTGCACGCATTAAAATCACAAAAATTACGCTCAACATTCTTGTTTCCGAACATAACAACATTATACTTGCTGTTAATAGCAGAAACAGCCAATTGAAAACTCTTATCATTATTATCACGAATAAGATTCTCAAAAGAATCAAGCAAACGAATGCCAATACGATTCTTAAGAACAGCATTATCCTCAATAACTGAATGAGTAACATTCTTCAGAAAAATTCCCTGGCTAAAAGTCATAATGTTGCAATTCTTAACAGTAACATTATCAACATTCTCCAAACGCAAACCAATTTCGCTCTCATCAATATTACCCCTCAAAACAGCAGTACCGCAATCCAAAACAATATTGCTGGCAACAACAGAAATACCATTAGGAACATCATAAGTAGAAGAACAAAACATAACAGACTCCTTTATTATCATCCCATCAGTCGCCTCAATACATTCAGCTACTGCGAATGAGGACAACAACAACAAAACGATTAACCATTTCATATCTTATCCCACAAAACAGCGATAATCGCAGGAATAACTATAAGCAAAACAACAGCAAGCACAGCAACAATCCAGTCAAAACCATTCTCGTACAAGTAAATTCCCAAAAAACCATAAGGAAGAGCTAAAAGAGGCAATAAAAAGTCACGCAACTGCCACCTCTTTGCAAACACATCTCTTTTCATCTTGAAAAGAAGGAAACTTGCAAGGATAAAAGGTTTTCTACTCCACAAACCGCACGTCATCAACAATGCCGTCAGCATCAAACTTTCAGAAAGTTTGATCAAATTGCTCCTTGTTCGGATTCGAGAAGCAATTTAATAAATCCTTGCCTTCGTCAAGGATGTTTAATACTCTTCTCTCATCCTCACAATGTCGCAAGAAATCATTCAACGAATCTAACATCATCAACAATCCCGTCAGCATTCCTGTCAAGACCTTCAACAACACGGGCAGCAATCTCGGGATTTGAGGAATTGCCCTTAACAAGCTCGCTGAAATACTTGATGAAAGCCAAAGTAACAGCCCTTGTGCCGGAATAACGCTTGCCAGCAACAACCAAAATCCACTTTTTAGGATTAAAAGGATTCTTGACTTTCACAATAATACCGCACTCATCAGCATGATAAGTCCTTTTGGAAACTTTAGAAACAATAGCCCAATTGTGCTCCTTGTCAAAACGAATAGGCAACTGGTCATTCACCTTTTGCGTAATAATATTAACAACAGGACCGCCAATAAGAATCAAATTCCTCTGCAAATCCTCAGAACGAACCTCTGTATCAAGACGAACAGACAAATCATCAAGATGCGTAAGAAAAGAGCCAAGGAACAAAGCCAAATCAATACCATAATAACCATCACGCGAACGAGCCATATCAGGGCCATGAGGATCAGGAGAACCAACAACGATCAAACCGTTAAGCTCGTTATTCTCAATAATCGGAGCAAGAAAATCAAAAGGCTGAGCCTTAAGACCAGGAACCTTGTGAGCCTCAGCAAAATCCTTCAAAGCAAAAACAAAAGCAGGAGCAGTAGGAGCGTAAATACTTGCGATAGTGCCCTGAACCACCTGCTTCTTGATAACCTCAACCAAGCCAGCACGCTCAAGATTACGAACATGATAATAAATTTTCTGCTCGTGAACCTTCAAACGCTTGGAAAGCTCCATAGGATAAGCAGGAGCAGAAGCAAGCTCGTGAAGGATACGCTGAGCTAAATGAGAAGATGCTGCCTTAATCTGCTTCTCAGCAATCTGCCGTGCAGGCAAGCTGAAAACACCCT
>JBFYLW010000026.1:0-4037 GCA_041305185.1 Nanobdellota archaeon | reverse complement strand
CACCTGAAGATGCCTACGAGCTTGAAGGACACATACAAAGAAGCCATCCAGACCTTTTATTAGTCAGACCAAAAATGATGATGGCAGGAGCGCCTGATTTAAGCACTACTTTCAACAAAATAGCCAAATTCAGGAATACGCACCCAAACACAAAAACATACCTCTACCTGCCGCAATCCAGAGGACCTGTAGAATCAGCATTAAACAAAGTAGTGCCAATTTTCCAACAACAAGGAATGTTCGACGAAACTATAACAATAGACTTTGATTCATATCCAACAACCTGGCACCACTTGCGCGCACTGCTTACCGGCGAACCAGGAATGACAAAACAGCAACAGCACAGTTACAAAAACGAAATGTGGAGAAAAAATTACCTTCCGCTGATAGACAAATCGCTAAGAGCAGGAAACTCGCAAACCAAAAACAATTACCAATTCATAATCCTCAGCGACAGGGAAATCACGCTGCTTGGAAACAACGAAGTTAATGCAAAAGAAAAAGTCATAGTAAAACCATTATTTTCACAATTGTCTGAAGAAGAACTCCAAAACTGCGCTGCAATATTCATGGACAACGACTGGGATAAATCAATGCAAGGCTCACTAGGAAACGGAATCAAAGCTCTCAAAAATTTAAGAAAACAACTAGACCAAAAAGGAACAAATCCACCAATCATATACCAGTCAGGACACAATCAAGAAGCATTCACACAAAAAGAAATTAAAGAAATAGAAAATTTAGGAGCAGTGCTTGCAACCAAAGAAATATTCCCAAAAGTCTGCACCAAAGAAAAAGCGGAAAAAGAAGAAGAAATAAGCACATTACTCCAGGCGCACCCAGCGCTAGGAAAATACACAGTAAAAACATACAAGTTCAACAAACAACTCGGCAAAGAACCGACATGTGTAGTATGCACAAAAATCGTCGAAAAAGACGAACCTGAAGACGGAGAATCACTAAAAAAATTAGGAATAGAAAAAGAGACATACAGCCACAGAATGTATGTACTTGCACTATTGCACAACCTGATGAAAGAACAACTGGGCAATGAAACAATCAGCAAAACCGAAGTAAAACGCTTCAGAAATTTCGCATACGTCCTAAAAGCATACTGGCCGGATGAACAAAAAGAATTTTTGAAAGAACCAGAAACAAGAAAATTATACGAAAGAATCATACAAGAACACGAAAAAGACAAACCAACAACAATAATCCACAATGACACGAAATGGGACAACTGGTTTGGAAACGTGCTAGGAGATTTTGCAGATTCGTGCGCAGACACAGAATACAAAGACCTGGCAAATGCACTATTAGACATGGAAACAAGCTTCAAGAAAGCCGCAGACGAAAAATGGGTTGAAAAACACACAGAAAATTACATCAAAATACGGCAATCAATAGAACCAGGATTTAAACCAGCAGAAGATTTCAGCAAAAAAGTCAAAGAACTCGTTTATGTCCAGGCAATCAGACTGGCAAGAAACAAAATAGGCCAGCAAAACCACGAAGAACTGGTAGAAAACCTGATTCAACTTGCCAAAACTTACAGAAACATACTTTAAGTGCCCCATACTCCCGGCTTAGGCTGGGAGCAGGTTTATTTTCTTGTCTTAAACAGAATAATCCCAATCATAGGCGAAACTGCACCATACATAAATCTCAAAACTTCCAACTGATAATGCAGAACAGGAGACTGCTTTGATCCAGGCAATTTGTCCAAAAGTTTATCAAAAAACTTATGAATTTCCTTGTTCATCAAAGCAAGACTTTCAAAATCATCACTAAAAAAGGCCTTTTCTATATTTCCGAACAATTCAGCAATTTTGTCATAATTATGAGGCATCTCAGAATTTTTAGACAAATTTGCAAGACTATTCAAATCAGCCTCAATATTCACCAGATATGAAAGAAGAGAATAATACTCATAATCAATCACACCTCTCTTAAGATTGACAACGTAACGCTTGCAAAAATCCTGATAAGATGCGAATTTCCTGTAAAGATAATCCAAACTCTTACCTTCCCTAACCATCAATAAAGATTCCTTGATAATCTGGAACAGCTTCCTGAAGAAAATCTCAAACTTGTCTTCAGTGGCATCAACAACAACCTCAACCGTACACTGCTTCTCCTTCCTATCAATCAACTCAAGACCAACAAAACGCTCTAAAACTTCGGAAATAATATCAAAATCTTTCTCATTTTTGTAAGTCAGAACAAACCGGTCATAACCCTGCCTGTACAACTGCCTCAAGATGTACTTGACGTTTTGAACATAGGCATCAGGCAAAGCAAGAGAAATCACTTTTTTCTTTTTTTTAACACTGCTGACAACAGACAAACCTTCGTCAGTCTCCAAAACATCAACCTCGTCACCACTTTTCAAGTTGTATTTCCTTATCCAATCAACAGGCAAAGTCAACGTGAAAGACCTGTTGCCCTGCAGTATGATTTTTCGCCTCATAGAGTCTTTAAAGATGGAACCATATTTAAACTTTTTCTTTTTCATATTATTAATATTAATCATATCAAATAAATATAAATCATATCAAAACTCACTACTACTCGATGAAGAATAACAAGGTAGCAAGAATACCGAGGAGAAAAAAATGAAGAAACTATTGATAGTGGACGACAATCTGGACCTGGTACAAAGGTTCCAGAGAGCAGCGAAAGGGGAATTTGAGGTGTATGTAGCACATGGAGTAAAAGAGGGAATAGAGCAAGCTCTCAAAATCAAACCTGACATTGCAACCATTGACCACGACATGCCTGACGGCACAGGCAACGAAGTGGCACAAAAAATCAGGGAAATCAACCCAAACGCAAGAATAGCAGGACTGACAGGCGGAAACCCTGAGAATTTCAAGCAGGAATTATTCGACATCAGGGAAAGCAAACAGCAACTAAAAAGCTATCAAAGCATACTAAACATCCTTGCAAACTCGCCAGACCCAAGAAAAGAGTATGGTGCATTGAACTATGCATCAAACCCAAAACTAAACTCAGCATTTGAAGCATTCTTAATACTGACCATACTGGGAGACGGATACAAAACTTCTTTGGAACTGAGAGCAGGAAAACAGCCAGTACCAGGAGTAGAACTCAGAATACCAACACAGGAAGAAACAGACGGATTCTTTGAAATGGAAGGACTTGGGATAGACACGGCAGAAAACTTCTACCGAGAACCAATACAAACCATTGAAAAAGCAATGGCAGAGATGCCAGCAGGACTTGCAAAAAAAGTCCAAGCATTCCTACAAGAAGCAAAGCCATTCATAAAAAACATCGACGACAAAAACCTGGAAGCAATCAATCAACAGTACGACAGCTTCCAAAAAAAATACAGCGAGGCAATGAGAGCACTATGGCACAAGGAAAACAGGAACGAGTAAAGAAAATCTACGAATTTGCGAAAGACAACGTATATTTCTGCCTACCAGACATGAAAGTAGGAGATTTAGAAATAAATACCAACCTACTTTTCGAAATATTCTCCTGCCTTAACAACGGCAAACAAATGCTGTTCGGTCCTTATGGACTAGGCAAGACCACATCCTCAGAAAACGTAATCACTTTGATACACGGACTGCCAAAAGAAATAGTGCTTGCAGCAGAAGTCAGAGGACACCCAGAGCAGACAGAAGAAAAAATGATTGCCAGGCCTGACCTGGGAGAATTAAACCTGGGCAGAGAAAAAGTCCTCTGGAGCTACTTCGTACTAAACGCGCCAAAAATACTTGACGAGCTGAACAGGCTGCCACCGTCAAAACAAAACATCATACTTGACGGAATAGACAGAGGAAACTGGAAATATCTCAGCGACCTGGTGCAGAACGGAGAATTCACGCTATTCGCAACCTCAAACCCGGAAGACAAAGGAAATGGAGTATTGATTGAACCAGTGCTTGACCGTTTCGACATAGCAACAGAATCAAAAAAACCAGGAATAATAGAACATTCCTCGCTAAAAGACATTCCAAAAGAAAAAAAGAAAATCCTCAACGGCGTAGCAGAAGCACAACAAA
>JBFYLW010000025.1:0-26706 GCA_041305185.1 Nanobdellota archaeon | reverse complement strand
CGATAAAAATAGTGTTCGGGAGCATCATGATGTGAAGCATCGTGATTATGAGGAGGAAGCGCTTTCTGAGGATTCTGAGGAAGAGAAGGAAGAGGAGTAGTTTATTCTGATTTTTTGCAGTTGAAATATTTGGGATTTGTAAGTCCTTGTATTATGAATTCTTCGGGTGCTAAAATTATGAGGTCTATGTCTCCGCTGCTTGCGTGTTTTATTTGTCTTCTTGGAGGCAGTCCGAGTTTTTTTCTTAGTTTTCCATATTTGAATGCGACGTGTATTTTTGCCTGTCTTACTGCTTTTCTTGCAAGAAGCCCTGCGTATTCTTCCAGAAAAGTGCCTTTTATTGCTGAAAGGTTGTCTGCGTATTTTTTCTCCCTGCCTATTAATTGTGATACGTGTCTTTTTTCTGAATAGAACAAATCTTCAAGCCTGTCTCCGCCTTCAAGGTGCCAGATTAAATGGTATGCTACTCTTTTATGGTCTGAGTTTTGTGTTTTTATTGCTGCGCGCGCTAGTGCTTCTTTTGCCATTTCTGGGTCGTATTGTGGTATCTGGCAGACGTAATCTATGTTTTTGTAGTTTGAATCGCTCATTGCTCCCTGTCTGAAGAAAAACAAGCCGGTTCTCACAGGGTATCCTTCGAAAGTTACTGCTTCTATGAATTTTTTATCTTCTTTTGCTTCTTCAATTTTTTGTTTTATTCTTCTATTGCAGATGCCGTTTGTGACTTCAATTACTGCGCAGGAGCCTGCTTTGTATAATGCTGTTTCAAGTTCCTCTAGTTTCTGTTCGTCCACTGTTTCTACCCGATGATTGGAAACTTTGCAGATTATTTAAGCATATATTGTCAAAGGTAAGTAATAAAAAATCAGTACATGCACTCTATGCATACGTGTCCGCCTGCGTATTCTGGTTTGGCTGAGACTATTTCGTCTGGTGCTTTGCCTATGTAGAGGACTTGTTCTTTCTTGCTTCCATATCTGTAAACTGTAATTCCTTTGCACTTTAATTTGTAAGCTAATAGGAATGCTTTGCTGATGTCTTGTGGTGTTGCTGTTGTTGGTAGATTGATTGTTTTGCTTACGGCATTGTCGCAGTATTTTTGGAATGCTGCCTGCATTTTTACGTGCATTTCTGGCTTTATTTCAAGTGCTGTCCTGAATATTCTTTGCACGTCTTTTGGCACTTCTTTAATGCCTGTTATTTTTCCTGTTTTTGCTATTTTCATCATTAGTGCTTTGGTGTAGAATCCTCTTTTGCGCGCGATTCTTTCAAATACAGGGTTGACTTCCAATAAATGTGTTCCTTCCATTACGTCTCTTACGAATGTTACTGCGAATAATGGTTCTATTCCTGATGTTGCTCCTGCGATTATTGATATTGTTCCTGTTGGCGCTATTGTTGTGACTGTTGCGTTTCTGGTTGTTTTGATGAGTTTTGTTTTCAAACTGCTTCTTTCAAAGTTGGGGAAGCTTCCTCTTTCTTCTGCTAGTTTGTTGCTTGCTTTTCTTGCTTCTTCGTTTAGGAATTTCATGAGTTTTTCTGCGAATTCTATTGCTTTGTCCGAGTCATAAGGTATTCCTAGGTTTATCAGTAGTTCTGCCCAGCCCATTATGCCTAGTCCTATTCTTCTGTTTGCTTTTGTTATTTGTTCTGTTTGCGGCAATGGATATTTGTTTACGTCAATAATGTTGTCCAAGAAGTGTACTGTGGTGTGTATTGTTTTTTTGAATTTGTCCCAGTCCATCTTTCCGTTTTTGAGCATGTTTGTCAGGTTGATGCTTCCGAGGTTGCAGCTTTCGTAGGGGTGTAGTGGTTGTTCTCCGCAGGGGTTTGTGCTTTCTATTGGTCCTAAGAATGCTGTTGTATTTTTCCTGTTTATCTCGTCGATAAACACTATTCCTGGGTCTCCTGTTCTCCACGCGTTTGCTACTATTAGTTCAAATACTTCTTTTGCGTTTATTTTTTTGACTTTTTGGTTGTTGTGTGGGTTGATTAAATCGTATTCTTCTTCTTTTATTACTTTGTTCATGAAAAAGTCGTCAACTGCTACTGAGATGTTGAAGTTTTGGAGTACGTCTTCCCTGCTTTTTGCGGTGATGAATTCTATGATGTCGGGATGGTCATACTTCATTATTCCCATGTTTGCTCCTCTTCTTTTTCCGCCTTGCTTTAGTATTTCTGTTGTCATGTCAAATATTTTCATGAAGCTTATTGGTCCTGATGCTGCTCCTTTGGTGCTTTTTACTATGTCTCCTCTTGGTCTTATTTGTGAGAATGAGAAGCCTGTTCCTCCGCCTGATTGGTGTATTAGTGCTGTGTTTTTTACCGAGTCAAATATTTCTGGCAGCGAGTCTGGTACTGGTAATACGAAGCATGCTGATAGTTGTCCTAATGGTGCTCCTGCATTCATTAGTGTTGGCGTGTTTGGCAGGAAGTCGAGTTGTGATAATATTTGGTAGAATTCTTCTTCTGTTTTGTGCAGCGCTCCTTTTTTGTAAATTAAGTCTGCTTGTGCTGCTGTTTTTGCCACTCTTCTGAATAATCTTGCGGGCGTTTCTGTTATGTTTCCTTTTTCATCTCTCAAAAGATATCTTGACGCGAGTACTCTGATTGCGTTTGGTGTGAGTTTAAGTTCATCTCTTACTCCTAAAAATGTTTTGAATTCCCTGATTTCTTTGTGTTGTTGTCTGTAGATTATGAATGATTTTGCTACGTCTGCCAGCCTGTTTTTGATTAATACTTCTTCTACGATGTCTTGTACGTCTTCAACAGAAGGTATTATTTTTTGTGTGAAATGTTTTTCTAATTCTTTTACTGCCTGGTCTGATAGTTTTTTTGGCAGCTTTCCGTCTTTTCTGTTTACTGAAAGTACTGCTTTGCCTATGGCTGTTTCTATCTTTTTCGGCTGGAATTGTTCTATGCTTCCGTCCCGTTTCCTTACTTTTTGTATGCGCCCCATTCCACATCCCTCTTTTTTCCCCTTTGTTTTGTATTCTGGAGTTAATATTTAAAGTTTTTGACGAAAAGCAATTAATTTACATATTTAAAATAATTCCTAATTCTTTATCATCAAGTAACAAAAAATGTCAGGAAAACATTAAAAACTGGAAAGAAAAGCTTGTTTTATGCCAAAAGTTTTGATTGGTGTGGTGACGTATGGCAAGCATCGTTTTTGCCTGGATGAGTTTCTTGAATGTTTGAGCAGGCAGACTGTTAAGTGTGATGTTTTGTTTGTTGTTAATCATGGCGAGTCTGCTTATGCGGCTTTATTGCGTTCAAAGAACCAGAATGCTGTCGAAGATCCAAAGCCTGCTTCGAGTGTTCCTGAAAAGCTTGTTAATGGCAGGAAGTTTATTCGCGAGCACGCTTTGAAGAATGGTTATGATGAATTGATTTTTGTTGACAGTGATGTTATGCTTCCTGAGCGCGGTGTTGAATGGCTTCTTGCTACTAATGGTGATGTTGTTGCAGGCGCTTGTTTGAATTCTTTTAATATTGATGGTGAGTCTGTTATTGCTCCTGAATTGTATAAGGATTTGGGTGACGGCAACTGCCAGTTGTTTACTTACGAGGGTGTTGCTATTCCGCAGATTCTTGCTGTTGGCGCTGCTGGTTTTGGCTGTACGAGAATTAAGAGGAAAGTTTTGGAGGCTGTTGATTTGCGCGCAATGCCTAATTCTCCGAAGGGCGGTGAGGATATTGCTTTTTATGTTGATGCGCGCGCAAAGGGTTTCAAGTGTTTTGCTAACACTTTGGTCAAATGCATTCATCGTGTGTTTCCAAGGGAGGATCCTCGTTCTGCTATGTTTGAGTGGAGAAAGCGCATTGAGGATTATACTTTTAATGTGAAGGTTTAGGCTATTCTGCTCACATGCCCTTCTTTCTGTATTCTTACTACGTTGTCTGCGAAGCTTTCTATTTTTTGTTCGTGTGAGACGATTATTATCTGGTTTAACTGCAGTTGTTCTAAAACATCTCTCATCTTGTCTAATTGTTCTGTGGAAAAGCCATCAGTCGGCTCGTCTAATATCAAAAGATCTTTCGTTTTAATATTGTTGATGAGTGAATTTATTGTCTTGTTCAGTGCCAGTCTGTATGCCAGCGCACAGGCTGTTCTTTCTCCTCCGCTGAGGTATTCTACATCTACGTCGTACCCGTTTTGTTGTATTACTGGCGTGAATGTTTCGTCCAGTCTTGCCGTCATTATGTCTTCTACTAGCATTGAGAACCATTGCTGGAATAGTGCGTCGAATTCGTGATGTATTTTTGCCATTACGTGCCTTTCTACAACGTCCATTAATGGTACGAAATAGTCTGTCAGCCACTGGTTTAGTTGTTGTGTTTTTTCGAGTTGTTTTCTTGTTTTTTGTTTTCTTTCGAGTTCCTGTTCCAGTAATTGTATTGTTTTTGTGTGGTTTTGTTCTTTCTGCATTAATGCTGAGTGTTCTATGCTTAGTTGTCTTTCTTGTGAGCTCGTTTGTTCTGCTTTTTTTCTTGTTAAATCGTAAAGTGCAGTGATGTCCTGCATTGGTTTTAGTTGTTGTTCTAGCTGCAATGCTTTTGTTGTCGTGATTTGAATTTCCTGTAATAAAGTGTTATTTTGCTGTTCAAGTGCGGTTTTTCTTCTTGCAAGGTCTTCTGCCCGTATTATTTTCATTTGTGCTACTGCCTGTTCTTTTTCCTGCTGTCTTGTTTTTTCTATGTCTTGTTTTATTTTGAGTATTTCGAGTTCTGTTTGTTGTGATATCGTGCTGTGCTGTTGCAATTGTTCGTCTATTTCTGTTAATTTTTCTTTTTCAGTTGAGAGTATTTTGTGTTTGTGGTCTTGTGTTACTTGCTGCAAGCAGGTGGGACATTCTGATAATATGCTTATTTTGTGTGATGTGTCTGTTGATTGTCTTTTGTTCGCGTTTAGTTCTGCTATTTTCATGCAGATTAATTTATACTGTTTTTCTTTTTCAAGAAGTTGTGTTGTGTAATCATTTTTTGTTATTTCTGTTTTCTTTGGCAAATCTTTTTGCGCCTCTATCAACTGTTGTGTCGCTGTCAGAAATTCTGTTTGTGTTGTTTTTTGCTGCTGTTGTCTTGTTAGCAATTGGCTTTTTGCGACGTGCAAGTCTCTTGTTATTAGCTCTGCCTGTTGTTTTTGTTGTTCTATTTTTGCCAGTTCTTGTTTTGTTTGTAATAGTGTGTTTCTTGCATCAGTTAGTTGCGGTGTTATGGTTTTTATTTGCTGGCTTGCTTCTTCCTGTTCTTTTTTTGTTTCTTCTAATTGTTTTTTCTTGTCTTCTACATCTGCCAGTACTGCGTCGTATGCTCTTTGTCTTTCACGTAATGATTTTGTGTAAGTGCCTGCGTTTGTTGTTATTCTTTCGTATTTGTCTATTCCGAATACTTTTCTTAGGATTGCGACTCTTTGTTCTTTTTCTTCCTGCAGTATTTTTTTCATTTCTTCTTGTGGTGTGTAGACTGTATATCTGTAGACCAAATTCTTGCCTTTTGTCAGTAGTTCTGCAGGATATCCTAATAATTCGAGAATGTTGCTTTTGAGTTCTGTTGCTGTTGCTTCTTTCTTGATTCCGTTCACCAGCAAATATCCTGTGTCTTGTTCTACTGATTTTTTTGTTCTGACAAGGTTTCTTTTGATTGTGTAAATGTTATCGTTTAGCTTGAACATTAGTTCTGCGCTTCCTTCCTGGCATCCGTTTCTAAGGAGTGCATTGCCTGACAGTTCTCCTCTTAATACTCCGAACAGTGCAAACTCTATTGCCAGTAGTATTGTGCTTTTTCCGCTTCCAATATCGCCGGAAAGCATTACTATGCCTGTCGGAAATTCTATTTTGGCGTTCGTGTAGCTTCTTATGTTTTTGAGCGTTAGGGCTGTCAGTTGCATTAAGAAAATTGCTGTTTTATTGAATTATAAGTTTTTATGTTCTGTAAAAGTAGAAAGAAAAAATCATCTTGGGTCTTCGATTCTGTTTATGAATAAGACTGCTCCTGTCCGGGTGTCCACGATTGTTTCCAGGAATGGTCTGTCTGCTACGAATTCGATAGGTTTGCTCATGTCTATGCCTCTGGACACTGCAAATCCGGTGGCTGCTGCTCCTTCTGAGCCTTCTTCATTTGTTTTAAAGTAGGTTTTGTGAACTGCTTTGTTTACAAATAATGGTCCTTCTGCAATTCCGTCCAGTTCTGCTGTTTTGGCGGAGAATATTCTGTTTATCCCTATTGCTTTTAGCGGTGCTTCCAAATCAAAACTGCTTTTTAGTTCGTGTTTTGGTATTTCCAGGCGTGCAATTTTTGTGCTCCTGAACGCCCTGGCTAAATCCTGATAGCTCACCTGGCGGTCTGCTAAGTAATTTTCCAAACCATTTACATCGCTGTTTTTTGGAGGGAGCATGATAATGCTTGCTAATCTTTTTCCTTCGTACGGCAGCATTATCGCATTGATTCCGTCGTACGAGAAGTGCATGTATTCTTGTTTTTGACCTTCTGTATGAATTCCTTTTCTCATCATGTCTACTTGCGCGGTTTTTCCGTTTGATAGGTAGAAGGGTTGTTTTTGTGTGTGCTTTGTATCAAATTTATTTTCCCATGGGGCTTTGAGATATAATGCATTGGCTAAGACTAGAATTGTAAGCGGGTTGATTGAATCTGCAGGGAATAATTCTTGGATTTTTTCCTCTGTTTTTTTGCTGACCCATTGGTTTATTTTTGCTCTCTCTGCTGCTGGATTGCCTTGAAAATCTGCTTCGCTGGCTTCGGCATTGTAATTTTCTCTTAAAGCAGTTCTAAAATCATCATTAATAGGATGCTTTGAGGCAGTCCATATGCCGTTTGCGCATCTGAGAGTGTAAGGTGCATCTTTTGTATTTAAAGCGTCGGTCAACGCTCTGAATATTGCTTGTCTTGCCCTATTGTCGTAGGGAAGTGCGGCAACGTTGGCTATTTCTTTGGCAGTCTCGCCTGTTGCTCCTTCTGACAGCATTGATAATGCGGTTCTTATGCTTGTCGGTGAGATGGATATGTTCCCCTCGCCTAAATGTTTCATTAGAGTAAGTCCAAAAGAAAGTTCGCTGGTTGTTGTGATGTTGTAGTTTCTCATTTTTATCCTCTATTTAGGAGTTTCTCTCAGGATATTTAAACCTTTGTATTTGTTACTATTGTTAAATGGTGAAATTTGTTGAATCTGAAAAATAATATTTCCTCTCGCAAGTTTTAAAAAACTATCTGTCTTATATCCTCTTATGCCTGATAAAGTTGAAGTTTTGAAAGGACAGCAGTGTATGATGTGCGGGAAGAAGACTTTGTCTTTGACTGAAGCAGAGTCAGAGGTTCCTTATTTTGGTAAGATTTTCCTGTTTAGCATGCATTGTGATAGTTGTCATTATCATAAGGCTGATGTTGAGGCTGCTGATAAGAAGGAGCCGTGCCGGTTTACTTTTGAGATTGATGGAAAACCTGATCTTTCTGTGCGTGTTATTCGTTCCAGCGAGGGTATCATTAAGATTCCTCATGTTGGCAGTATGGAGCCTGGTCCTCATGCAGAAGGTTTCATAACTAATATTGAGGGTGTTATTGAGAAGTTCAAGAAGCAGATTGAGATTTTAAGGGATTCTGCTGAGGATGATGAGGATAGGAAGAAGGCGAAAAACATGCTTAAAAAACTGCAGAATGTGTTGTGGGGTTCTGAAAAGCTGAAAATCATTATTGAGGACCCGTCTGGCAATTCTGCTATTGTTTCTGAAAAAGCAAAGAGGGAGAAGCTATGAACGAGAGATTAAAACCTGAATTGAAGATTGCTGATAAGATGTTTGATTTGAAGACTATGGACGCGAACATTGTCCTGAATCATCTTGATGAGCAGATAAAGCTGAGAGAAGCTCCTATTGAGAGGAAAATTAAGACGTTATTATCTCAGTGAATTTTTCGCATATTCCATTACTTCTGGTTCGTGCGTTAATGATAATTCCATGTACGCGTCTGCTATCTGTATTATTTTTCCTTTTTTTACTGCTCTGTTGAAGTTTTTGATGAGTTTTTTTTCATATTTTTCCATAAACTCGAATATCGTTCTTCTTGAGTCTGGATTTCTGATTGTATCTAACAACGTTTCTGCTGTTGCATACACTGCGCTTGTTCTGTGCTTTTTTGGTGTTTTTGATGCTGCACGTAATATTCTGATGCATTCTATCTTTTCTCTGTAATGTTTCAGGACTTTCAGGCAGTCTTCGAGGGTGTCTGATACTGGGCTAATTTCTGCTTCAATGAGCGCTTTTCCGATTTCCTCTTTTCCTTCTTGTATGGTGCTGCTAAATCGTTTGTACCATTCTCTTGTTGTTCTTATGGCTTCCATTTCGTTTATGTGGCGTTCTGTTTTATAATCAAATCCTTTGCATATTGTGTATTCCATTCCTTCCATTTCTATTGCGTCTTCTAAGTCTAAAAGCTGGTCTCCGTAGGGATACTTTCCGCTGATTACTCTTTCCAGAAATTCGAGTCTTTCAAAGTCTTCGTCTTTTTTTGTTTTGAAAACAGTCCGGTATATCGTTTCCAGCTCCATCAATCGCTGGGTTTTAAGTGGCGGTTTAAATGTTTTTTCCCTTAAAAATCAAATTGTAATCACCATTAAATGACTACAAAACGAAAGCTTTAAATATGGATAATTTAACCTATCTTTCAGAGTAAATGGGGTGTGTACTCTTATGACTGCAAAGTTTAGTTTTGGGAAGCTGAAGGATATGCAGGCTCAGGTTGCCACACAGGTTGTTCTAGATGATGGCATAAAGCCTGAAGACGTAAAATTCATTGCTGGTTTTGATGTTGCTTATCAGGGTGACAAATGCGTTTGTGCGGCTGTTGTTCTTGATTACAAGACTTTGCAGGTTGTTGAGAAAAAGGTCACAATTACCAAGGTTCCTATGAATTACGTTCCTGGTTTTCTTGCTTTCCGAGAGGGTCCTCCTATTTGCCAGGCGTATTATGATCTTGAATCTGAGCCTGATGTTATTTTGGTTGACGGGCATGGTATTGCCCACCCGATGAAATCTGGTTTGGCTGTTTTTGTTGGTGTCGAGCTTGGCAAGCCGTGTATTGGCGTTGCGAAAGGCTTGCTTGTTGGCGAAGCCAAGGATGAAGATATTGTTCTTGAAGGTGAGGTTGTGGGCAAGTTAGTTAAAACGAAAGAACACGCTAATCCTTTGTATGTTTCTCCTGGGAACATGATTTCAATAGAAACTGCTGCGGTGATTGTGAAGCATTGTGTTGTTCCGCCTCATAAATCGCCTGAGCCTTTACATATGGCTCGCAGGTTTGCGGATAAGAGTTTGAAGGAAAAAAAATAAATTTTATTCTTGTTGTTCTTCTGCGGGCTGCACATTAGTCATGTGCTTGCTTCTGTATATGCTTGCAAATGACGGGGTGACTACGAGGAAGTCGTCTCCGAACCCTGCTATTTCGCCTTCTATTGCATCTGCTGTTTTTTTGAGCTTGTTTATTGCTCTTTTCAGCTCTACTAGGTCTTTGTCTTTCAATGGCCTGATATTTACTAGTGCAATAGTGTATCCTTCTCTCAAAGAATCCAGCACTGGTTTGACGTCATCGAAGTCTTCCAGCATGAATGGTCTTACAAGAACTTTTGATTTTGATACTTCGCCGTCATTTTCCAGTTCGACGTATCCTGATTCCTGTTCCATCTCCTCGTATTTCGGTCCTGTCAATTTTTCTTTTAATCTTGAAAAAAAGTCCATATCACAACACCTCATCAACTCGTTTTTGTTTTTACTCTGGAATGGATAAGAATTTGCTTGTATTTAAATGTTTTGTCGGCTTAATTGGCATCGCCTTCTTCTTTTGGCTTGTAGGCGACATTGCGTATTGAGTATATTGATTTCTCGATGTCTTTTTGTTCAATCCTGATTTCTTTGATTAAGTCTCCTTTTAGGTCTTTTATGCTTATTTCTCTTGTTTTTGAGAATCTTTCTATTGCGTTGAAGGCTGCTGCGTCAAAGATTTCTTTTATCTGTGCTCCTGACATGTTTTCTGTTTCTTTGATGTATGGTTCCATGTCGAATGTTCCCATTGGCTTTTTGCTCGAGTATATTTTGAATATTTCCCTTCTTCCTTGTTCGTCTGGATTGCCTATGTATACTCTTTTGGTGAATCTTCCGGGTCTTATCAGTGCCGGGTCAAGAATGTCGGGATTATTGGTTGCTGCGATTATTACAACATTTTCGAGGTCTGATATTCCGTCCATTTCCTGGCAGAATTGTCCGAATGATATTCTTGTGTATTTGTCCATTTCTTCTCTGTTTGTGAAGAACCCGTCTATTTCGTCTATGAATATGATTGCCCTTTGTCCTTTTTTCGCATCTTGTCTTGCCTGGTCAAAAAGTCTTCCCCAGTTTTTTTCTGTTTCTCCAAGCCACATTGATGTTATGTCTTTTGGGGATATGGTGTAGAATGTTGATTTTGATTCGTTTGCTATTATTTTGGCTATTGTTGTTTTTCCTGTTCCTGGCGGTCCTTCCATTAGTATTCCTTTTGGTAGTTTTGTGTCCATTGATTTGAATAGTTCTGGGTTTTCAAGAGGCCATTGTATGTCTCGTTGAATTAAATCTCTGACTTTCCCAAGCCCTCCGACCATGTCCCATGTGTAATTCGCTATTGGAACTGCAAATTCCACGCTTTTTACTTCATTATTTTCTTCTTCAGGCTGTTTTACTTCTTCAATTAGTTTTGCTATGATGTCTTTTTTGTTTATCGGGCATTCAATTTTTACTTTGTCATATACTGATGCATCTATTTCAAAAATGAATTCCTGCCCTTCTATGACTGCTCTTACTTTTGCTTCTATAGGTCTCAGTCTGCCTTCATTATCCAGGTACATTCTTGCTGGTTCGTTGAATCTGAGCGATTCATGTGTTGCTTTTTCTGCTTTCTCAAGAATTTTCAGGTAAAATGCTGCGAGCTGTCCATAATTTTTGAATTTTTTGTCAATGGTTATTATGTTGTTGTCTGCTTCAGACAGCATTTTTTCCATTGTTTTCACGTTTGATACATCGCATTCTATTGATGTTGACAATTCATTGCTGGATGTATCCATAATAACCATGTATTCTGATTCGTCTATTCTGGCGGTAAAAGTTGCAGAGATTGGATATCTTTTTCCGTCTATTTCCTCAAATTCTGGAATTCCGGTTATTTTGTCGCGTACGTATGTTGCATGTTTGTCTCCCAGTGCTGTTATTTTTCCGTTTTTTGAGAAATATTCCCATATTGATTTCACTGCGTATCTTCTGTCCCTGAATTTTCTGTTTAATCTTAATCTTTTTATGAGTCCGAGTGCATCTTCTGTTTTTTCTTCAAGGGTTTCTTTAGGTTTCTCTGTTTCTTCTCTTTTCGGCAGAGACGTTTCTGTTTTGGGCAAATCTTCTTGTTTTTGCAGGGGAACTTCCGGCTCTGGTGACTGGGTTTCTGGTTCTGGAGTTATTTCTTGTTCTGGCGGGGGTGTTGGAGGTTCATCTGGTTTAGTTTCAGAATTCTTTTTCTTGTTTTTAAAAGGCCATCCCCTTTTGGCAGTTCTATGCAGGTCATATTTAAATTTTTACTCAAGAGTAGTCAACCTTCATTGTAAAATATGCGCCAAAATACATATTCCAGTCGATAGATTTTTAAATCCTTCACTTTTAATCACTTATTAGTGGGGTGGGATTATGAATATTAAAAGAACATTAGCTGAACTTGTATTGGCTGCTTCTTTGTTGCTGCCTTCTTGCTCGAAAGTTGAGAAAGAGACTGTTTATGTTGACAAATGGCAGAGTCCCATTATGAACGTTCGTGCAATGTCTGAAGATAGCCATTTTGTTGGTCTTTCTTTCAATCAGGGCACTGATGTTGAGGCGTTTGTTTATGATTCTGAAAATGGAGTTTTGTCAAATTTTTCAAACGATTCTGTTAACAGTGATTTTCCTGTTGGTTTTGTTGGTGGTCATCTGATAACAAGGTGCACTCCTCCTGATGATGCTTTTCAAAAGATGAAAGTTTATGATTCCTCTGGAGCTCTTAAATTTGAATCTGAGGAATTTGATTATTTTTTCAATTATTTTCCGCATTCCAGTTCCAAGTTTTTGATAGAGACAGAGAAGGATGATGAGAATGTTTATGTGTTTGATGTTAACAGTATGTCTTTGGAAAAACTTGTTTCTTCTGCTGAACAAAGTGATGTTCGTGGTTATTCTAATGATTGCAGTGTTGTTTTTATTTTATCTGATGATGACATAACTTCTTCAATTCATATGTATAAATCCGGCGTTTTGAGTCTGGTAATAAATGGCGATTATTATGTTGAGCGCGTTTCTGATAACGGTAAGAAAGCGATTCTTTACAATTATGGTCTTGATGATATGAAAATTTTTGATTCAGATACTGGAATGCTTCAGAATGTAGTTTTGCCTTTTAATTCAGTCATGAGTTATGTTGATGGGATATCTCAGAATGGTCTTGCCGCGATAGTTAGGCTTTGGGATAATGGCGCTGATAATTATTATCATCTTGATATTCCGACAGGCACTTGGAAGCTTGTTAACCCGACCCCGATAGATATGTTTCCTGAGCGCATGTCTGCTGATGGGTCTTTGGCAGTATTCAGGTGTTATGATGATGAATATGAGCAATATCTGCTGTATAATTCCTCTACGCAGCAGCTTTATTCGCCTGTGGATCTTTTTGAGTATGATGAATTTGTTGGGTTTACTTTTGACAATAAGGTTATTTTTGAGGGTGACTTTTCAGGACAGTCTACAGAAGATTATGTGATTGTTTCCCATGATCCTGTGACAAAAAACAACACGATTATTGCTGACCCCACTTCCACCTATTTGTATGAATATGCGATGCTTTTTCCTAACAGGGAGGTTTTGGCAATTGCCGCTCGCGAAAATGCCACTGGTGATAATGTTATTGTTCTGGAGGACCTTGTTGCTCATACTAATAAAGTGATTAAACAGCAGGGTGTTGATTTGTGGTTGAGAGAGATTTCGTTTGACGGCAAATACTTGTTTTTGAACTCTTATGGTCCTAAAGACAATTTGTTTGTTTACAGGACTAGTGATGGTGTTTTGAAGCAGGTTACTGATAATCCTGATGGAGATCGTTGGTTTAACATTTTCCCGGACTTGTCAAGCGATGATGCTGTCTTTTTCGAGCAGCGTTATAGTAACGGCACTAAGGAAGTAATGTCTTATAAATTCAGCGAGGATAAGCTTACTAAGATTTCCAATTAGAAACCTTTTTAAAGGCTTCATTATCTCTTCGAGGATATGTCTAAGCGTATGGGCGGTGCAAGGGCGGGTACTCGCAGGCTGTTCTGCAAGAATCCGCGCCAGAAGGGCAAGATTTCTCTTACAAAGTTCTTTATGCCTTACAAGATAGGTGACAGGGCTGTGTTGTCTGCTGAGCCGGCTATTCAGTGGAACTTGTATCATCAGCGTTTTCATGGTAAGGCTGGAACTGTTACTGGCAAGCGCGGTGACTGTTATGAGATTAAGATTAAAGATGGTGGTAAGGAGAAGATGGTTATTGTTCATCCTGTTCATTTGAAGAAGGTGTGAAAAAATGGTTCAAAAGATTTTATCTCAAATTCCGATTAATGCTTCTGAATTGCATGCTGAGATGAAGCGTATTAAGGAGCGTGATAAGGAGCTTGGCTTTCGTGCTCAGAAGACTATTGATTATTTGGATAGCTTGAATGTTCTTGATGTTAAGAAATCTCGGGAATTGATGGAGAAGCTTTTGAAGCTTGAAATTCCTCGTTTGCGTGATGTTCATTTCCATAAGATTGTTGATATTGTGCCTGCAAATGCTAAGGATGTTAAGGTTGCTTTGCAGCAGTACAATTTGACTGTTTCTCAGGAGAATTGCAAGAAGATTGCTGATGTTGTTGCTGAATACGTATAATCTTTTATCTAAATTCTTTTAAACGTTATTAGTTCAGCGAAGTTCATGTTCTTTGATTCACATTGGCATGCGAGGGATTGGGATGAGAGTGATAAGGAGACTGTTCTTCGTTCTCTTCTTGTTGCAGAGGCTGCAGGTATTGATGCTATTGCCGCCATGCCTAATACTTTTAAGCCTTTGACTTCTCTTGAGCGTTGCCTTCAATATCTTTCTCTTGCTGACAGCTATAAAGGTCCTGTCAGGTTTTTTGTTCATATTGGTTTGACTCCTGATGTTGAGCAGGTTAAGCGTGCGGTTGAAGCGGCTCGTTTGGAGCCTAGAATTATTGGTTTAAAGGCTTATTGGGGTAGTTCTACTGGAAATTTGCTTATTGGCAAAGAGGAAGAGCAATTTCGGGTTTTGGAAACTCTTGCTAGGGAAGGTTTTGAGGGCGTTCTTGTTGGTCATTATGAGGATGAAGAAGAGATTGATGTTGGTTTGTACGATTCTAAGAATCCGATTACTTGGAGTACTTTGTGCAGGCCTGAGATTGTTGAAATAAGTTCTTTTAGAAAAATTAACAGGGCTGCTGAGAAGGCTAAGTTTAAAGGAAAATTGCACGTTGCTCACGTCAGCTCTCTCGAGGTTGTTGATGAGATTGCAGCGTACGAGCCTAAAGATGATGAGCATCGCCTTCAGCTAAGCTGTGATGTTGCTTTACACACTCTTGTTTTCAATGATGAGATGCTTTCTGGTCCTTATGGCGCGCAGTATAAGTGTAATCCTCCTTTGCGTGCTGAGAAAACTCGCAGTGGTCTGCTTAAGCGTTTGCTTGCCGGCAAAATTCCTATGCTCATAAGCGATCATGCGCCTCATTCTGTTGCGGCCAAGAGTCAGCAGGTGCCTGCTTCTGGTATTGCTTCTGGTCTTGCCTGGCCTTGTGTTGTGAAATATCTTAGAGGACAAGGCATTTCCGAGTCTGTTCTTGCTGATGCTGGTTTTTTCAATGCTTTGGAGCTTTATGGTTTGAAGCTTTTTAAGGAGGAGCAGGTTGTTAATTCTGTTTCTGACTCGGACAATTCTGACCGTATTCTTGTTAAGGCTGAGCCAGTTGTCCCTAAGGAGCCTTGGAAGTATGTGAAGCGTTCTGGTCGTTGTGACTTGAAAAAGCTTGCAGAATTGCAGAAGCAGTATCCTGTGGATGTTTATTCTTTTTTGAAGTAATCAGAAACCTATATATACACCCTTATCATTCTCTTACTGTAAATCATGTTAGCTGATAGAGTAAACGGATATGGAAGAAACATCTCAGGAACAGTCGCCCGAGCAGCGTGTTCGGGAGGAATCAGCAGTTGTGTTAGACTTCTTGCCGCACGGTTACCCTTTTGATAACAGGCCTTCTCATAAGAAAACTGCTATAGTGCAGGCTATTGGCAAACAGCATTTTGCATTGTTAGAGCTTGTTCCTAAGAAGGACATTTTCCTTCAGCCTTTGCAGGAAGTCTATATAGGAGAGGGCAAGCGTGACCAGATTCATCACATTTTGGGTCGTTTGCCTATGGACAGGCTTACTGCTACTGCGAAGAATGAATTGGACTTTGTTATTAAGGATCTCGTTAAGCAGACTGAAAAGCGTTTTATTGAGTTTTTTAATAAATCCCAGCCTTTAACTACTCGTATGCACCAATTAGAGCTTATTCCGGGCTTGGGTAAGAAGCATATGTGGGAAATACTGGAGAAGCGTGATGAAAAGCCTTTTGAAAGCTTCAAGGACTTGAAAGAGCGGGTTAAGCTTATGCCAGACCCTGAGAAAGCTATATTGAAGCGTATCATCATGGAACTTTCAGGTGATGAGAAGCATAGGATTTTCGTTGATGCTTAAAAAACCCAAAACTTTATAAAAGGAATACTGCTTTTTCTCTCTATAAACACTCAGGGGTGATTGTTATGGTAGAAGGACGATGTATGAAGTGCAAGAAGCAAGTGACTATTAAAGACGCAAAAGAAGTTGTTATGAAGAATGGCATGAAGGCCATGAAGGGTCTTTGCGCTTGCGGAACGAAAGTTTTCAGAATTCTCGGAAAGGCTAAGTAAGCCTTTTCTTTTTTTGTTTTTCATAATGTTTAAATACTTCTATATCCTTGCTGTTCATATTGGGGGTGATTGTGCTATGTATGCACCTTTAAAGAGAGTGAAAATGGTTGATACTATCAGAAGCAATATTCTTAATATGACGCATATTAAGGATAAGGAGCTTGCTAAGCAGATAGCTCGTGATTGGATTCGTAAAGTCGGAGGTTGAAAAATGTCCGAGGACAAAGAAGAAGAATTCGAAGACGAAGACTGGTCTGATTACGAAGGGTAGTGCTTTTATTTCGTAATTTTTTGTTATCTGGCTCGATATTTGATTACTCATAGAGCAATTTTTTCAATATCTCTTTTTTGCTTTCTTCAATGGTTTTTGTTGAATCGATTATGCTGTATTGTTTAGTATTTGGTATGGTTTCAGAATAAGCCTTGTGTAAGATGGAAAGAAAGTTCATATTTGTGACTTTTCCTTGCAGTCTGTGATATTTTTGTTCTCTTTCTACTGAGATTTTTGGGCTTATCATAAATGCCAGAACAGAATCCTCTAAAAAACTGAATGTCCTGAAATACTTTGTTTGTGCTTCGTATTGTCTTTTGTTTATTCTTTTGTTTGAGTATAAAGCGTATGCAAATGCTATGTGGTCCCAGACGCCCCTGTCTATCAGAATGTAGTCTAATTCTTGCTGTCTTGTTTCCATTAGCCTGTTTATTGTGTTGTGGAATGACCAGGCATTGTATTGGAACCTGTCATTTTTGCCTAACGGGCAGGTTCGTGCTCCCTCATATATGCATCTTACTCTTAGCCTTTTTTCATAGCTCAGTATTGTTTCCATTAATTCTATCAGCGTTGATTTGCCTGCTCTAGGCATTCCCATGAATTCTACGACTTTCATCAGTGTTTTTTGGTTGGAATGTCTGCGCTCAGGATTTCATTTATTCTGTCATATAGTCTCGCGCCGATGTCATATTCGCACACAAAAATCGTGTGTGCGCTGTCCTGTCGTGATTGACTGCTGACTCTTGGGTTTTTGTATCCTTCTGATCTAAGGAAGTCTATGGCTTCCTGTCTTGTTTTGAAAAACGCTTTTTGTCCTTCGTAGACATTCGACACGAGGTTCATGAAATCTTTCCATTGCGGGTGTTCTGGATTTACTACGGTGTCCCTTATTCGTGAAGGCTGGTCTGCCACGTAGACGTCAAACACATAAGTGACATCTCCTGAAGAAACTTTTTCAGCTATTTTTTGAAGATTCCTGTTAAATTGTTTTCTTTTTTCTTCATCCAGATAGAATACTAATCCCTCGACAACTATTGCAACATTCTTTCCTTTCTGGATTTTAGACAGGTCATTATTTTCTGTATTCAACAAGTCAAGTTCCATCAGGGTGTATCTTTCTGGTGCTGGTATTTGTAAAGCTCTTCTGTATTCTACTACTTCTGAAAGGTCTGTGTCATATACGTTTGTTTTAGGATTTTCTCGTGCTGCCAGTAAGCCCACTGGTGAAAGTCCGCACGCTCCGACGATTATTGTGTCCAGGTCCAGCTGTCTTAGTTCGTGTCTTATTGCTTCATATCTGTTGAAGATTTCGCCTGGTACTTTTGGGACGAATATCTTAAATGCTTCAAATCCGTTTTTTAATACTGCATTCTTTGCCATTCCAGAATATATTTTTTCCAGCAATTCGATGTCCTGCTCATATTTTTTGTCGCAGGGAATTCCAAATCTTAGCATTCTGTTTGTTATTGCGCCTGTTAATTCTATTCTCCTTCTTTCATTCTTATTTTTATTATCTATGAAAGAGCTCCAGATTTGTTGTTTTTCCATTTTTTCCTCCGATTGAGTAATCTCTGTAATCAGTATTTATCTTAAGAAATAAATAAAATAATGGGCAGATTTCTTTACGAAAACGCAATATTTATATACTTGTTTTGTATTATTTAGTAAATATGGGTGGTAATGAGTATTTTGGTGAGACAGCGCAACTGCTGCCGGGACAGCGGGTTAAACTGGATATCAAGGATTTTAAGATACTGAATATTCTGTCTGAGAACGGGAGATATACTTGTTCTTCTATTGCAAAAAAGGTAAGGCTTTCAAGGGAGGTTACTGCTTACAGGCTGAACCGTCTTTTTCATAATAAGGTGATTAATGGGGTTGTTACGATGATTGATCCAAGACCTCTTGGGTTCATCAAATATGACATCTATCTGCGTTTTCAGAAGGTTAGCGAGCAAAAGGAGCAGGAAATAATTCAGAAAATAGGCAAAATAAATGAAGTTGCCTGGATTGCGACTTTTGGGGGTAATTATGATTTGTCTGTTCAATTGATTGTTAAGTCAATAGATCGGTTTGATGAAATTTTGAAAGGTATTCTTGCCGTTTGCGGTGATTATTTGAGCAATTACATGATTCTGAATGTGATAAAAGAGGGTGCTATTCCGCATAATCTTTTTGGGAATAGAATAGAGCTTGCCGGATACAAGGGAAAACCTGATGGTTCGTTCCAGAAAGAGCTTGAAAGTCCTAAGAAAATCGAAAATACTGTAAAACTGAATAGTTCAGATAAGACTATCCTGAATATTCTTGCCATGAATGGAAGGGTTGGCTTGACTGATATATCTGAAAAGACAGGTTTGTCGCCGAACACGATTAGTTACAGGATTAAGAAGCTTATCGGTAATGGCATTATAACTGATTTTATTTCTGTTCCTTCATATCCTTTGCTTGGTCTTGAGTGGAACATTGTGTTGGTCAAGTTCAAGAATCTGACGCCCGAGAATGAAAGCAAGTTCCTTCGTTTCATAAAAGAGCATCCTTATATTGATTATTACAGGAAGGTTGTCGGCAATTGGAATTATCATATCTCTGTTCTTGCCAAGGACCAGATGCATTTGAGAAAAATGCTTATGGAATTGCGTGAAGTATTCAAAGATACGCTTCAGGAGTATGAGTCTCTCCGAGTTTTCAATCAGTACAAATTCCTGATACTTCCTGGAGACGTGTTCGGGGATTGAGGTTTCTATGAGTCGTATCAAGAAAATCAAGGATACAGTGAAGGGTGGGCTAAGTCAATTAGTGAGCTCTGTTGCTCTCGGGCTTTCTTTTTTGAACAATCATCAACCTTCAGAATTGTGTCCGGGAGTAGAGAACGAAGTTGTTGTTGAAGAACAAAAGATTGCAGAAAAGACAAAGATAGAACCAGAAAGTTATATGATGGGTAGGTTTTATCCTTCTCAAGAAGAAGCATTATTTAGATTTCTTTATTCGCAAGGAATCCTTATTATAAATAAATATAAAAAATTGACTTCTTCTGATATTAAACTGCTTGAAAGCATTGATAATAAAAAAGAATATGATAAATTTGAGGCTAAAAAGTATGAACTTTTAAGAAATAGCGATGTAATAGATGAAAATGCGCTAGATGGGCTGATTAAATATGGTTTTAATGAATTGATTAAAAATAAATCTTTTGAAACAATATTTGGACAATCCCCAAAAATCATCTTCAATGAATTGAGAATTATGTATAATGGAAAATTATTACCAACAATTTTTTCTTCAAGAGATGAAGTATTTTATTTAGAAGAGACATCTCCGTATAAGGATGTAAAAAGAAGACTTTCTAAAGTAGAAGTCGATACGTGTGAAGAAGAGTTCTGTCTTACAGTATATTACTTGTTGTTTCCTTCATTGTTGAGAAATTCTGAAAAAAAGGATTATGGAAAATTTAAAAAAACGATTATTAAGATTAAAAATAAAATTTTTGGAAATTCGAAAAAGTTTGAAAAAATCAAATGCCAAAAAGAAAAATTAGATGGCGTGTTGGATGAAAAGCTTGAAACGATTTTAAATAAGCTTAGGGATAATGAAAAAGTAAATGGTGCTCTCAAAAAAATATGTGCTGGAGATGGCGATAAATATTCTCCTACTTTTATTTATGGTGCGTTAAAAAGTTATGTTGATGAAGAAACTAAAATATGCGCCGCACTGCCTAATGAATTGGGTAAAAGAGTTAATTATTTTTTTCAAAAACTAAGAGATAATCTTTTTGAAGTTAAAAGAAAGAACAGAATAATTGAAACTTTGTCTGTTGTTTCAGAAAGTTCATGTTTTCCTAAGAATTGGATTGATAATAGGAGTTGTAGTACGGAAAAGAAAGGTTGTTGCACGCTTGGTCCTTATGGAGCGCATAAAGAGGTTGCATTGGATACTGAGTTGGACCGTAATGCTGGTGTTTTGCGTCTTGTTGGCAGTATTAATAATCCATACTCTGGGAAAAGTATGGAAAATGTTGGTATTGCTTATATTTTCCGTTGCATGACTGAAAAGGATAAACTTGTCTGGCTTGTTGATACTGTTGATTGTGGAATCAGGGAAGAGGAGATTGAACAGGATTGGCGGGAGATATTTTACGAGGGAATTCTTAAGGCTGCCAGTGATCCTAATTTGCGTGAAAAGCCTTCAAAGCTTTACTTTAATATGAATGTGAGAAACGAGGACAGCCAATTGTTCAATAAGTATCTTGTGGAAAGGAGGAAGGAAGAATTTGTCAAGAAAGTTGAAAAGTATGTGGACAGCAAAAATAAAATAAAACTCTATGAATTATTTGATAAGTATGAAAATAAAACCAATCGTAATATGTTTGGTGATTATTTGGAAAGAGGAAAGAAAAATAAGATTGTTGAAATTCTTCGAAATAAATATTTTGAAGAAATTAATAAGGGTGAGTTTGTTGAAATTGAGAAAATCGGCAAGGATGATGATTTGGTAAAAGCAGGCATAACTCATGGTCATTATATGGACACGTTCTATGATGGAAAAGTCAAAGATTCTCAATGGACCAAAGACTGCAAGGGGACTGCAAAAGTGGTTGAGATTGATTTAAGCAACATTTAAATACTATTATTCTTATTCGTAATTAAAAAAAGGTGAATGCTATGCGTCATTTCCATATTGGTATTCTTGGTGTTGTTGCTGTTGTTGCCATTGCTACTTTGTTGTTGTCTGTGTCTTATGTTCCTGTGTTTACTCCTTTGGCTGTTTCTATAACTCCTTATGCCAGAATTACTTCGGGTGTGGGTAATACTGTTATTGTTAATCTTGATATTGGTGAGTACATCAGCGGCGAGATTGATGCTGTGGGTGAGTCTCAGCTTTCTGGTTTGAGGGGCGGTTCTATTAGTGGGAGGGATTTTAGTGCGAGTTATGTTCAGAGCATTCGTTTCAGCGAGCCTGGCTTGTTTGATGGTTGTTTTGTGAAGTTTGGTCGTGATGAGCAGAACAGGGTCACTGATTTCTTGGAGTGTGATGATTCTGTTTTCAAGTATACTGTTGATTTCTCTCCTGGTTTGGAGAGTAGGATTGATGGTTCCAGCCTTCCTGATATTGAGGATGAAGAAATAGACATTATGGGTGATGATTTTACTATTGTGAGAACTTACGTTGATACTGGCAAGAAGAATGTTGAGTTGCGGATGTTTGGCGGTTATGGCAGTATTGATCTTAAGGATAATAATTATGGTGATGACTTGTATACTGATGGTGGTGCTATTGTGAATGGTCAGGCTGTTCGCGCGCGTGTGAAGATTAAGGCTTCCAGTGTTGGTGATAAGTTGAGCATTTACAGTATTCAGTATCTTTTGGATGCTGACGCTCTTGTTGGTGGTAATGTGCAGGTTAATCCTTTGCATTGTGTGAGGGAGTATTTGCAGTATCCTACTGGCATGCTTTCTCCTAATTTTGATATTTGTTACAAAGGTCTTTCAGCTGCTGCTGTTGTGACTGATCCTGTTGGTATTTCTGGCAATGAGGTTCGTGTTAGGGCTGCGGGTGATGATGAGTATGTTATGGTTGCGAGAAATCTTATTGGTAATTTGTATAATATTCCTTTGGCGCAGCTGCCTGGAAGTTATGGCAATAAAGGCCGTAAATTTGTTTTTGTTGAGGCTGCTAATGCTGCCGCTCCTAACATCAATGTGAATGATTATTTGCTTGTTAACAGCAGGAATGACATTCAGGGTGTTTCAAATGTTTTGATGTTTAAGGGTGTTGTTGATAATATTGCTTATTTTGATGATTTGGCTACTGGCTCTCGTAAGGCTAGTGTTGATATTGGGACTGGCGAGGGTCAGTTGATGGTTGGAGAGGGCACTTATCGTTTTGTTGTGACTGCTAACCAGCTCGCCATGGATCAGAACAATGATGGTCAGATTAATGGCGGGGAGGCGAATTTTGTTTTGCCTGGCGGTACTCGTGTTGATTTTGGTCCTGGTTTTACTGTCAGGGTGATTACTCCTTCAAGGTTGTTCAGCAATCCTGAGGGTGATGAGATTACCAAGTTTAACATCGTGTTTGGTAGTTTTATTAATTTGGTTGTTCCTTCTCCTCAGGCGACTTTGCCGAGTTATTCTTTCGTGCTGCAGGGTGAGGGTGGTGGAATCTATAAGGGCATGACTAAGTATGGTATTTTGTTTACTTATGATAAGGAGGATTCTACCAGTAGTGATTTGAGGTTGATTGTTCCTGGCTCTCAGGCAAGGGCTGTTAAGGGCGGTGCTGGTGCTGAGGTTTATATTACTCTTGAGCGTTCCAAATTGATGAAGCAGCCTCAGGTTCCTGCTGCTCCTGCTAGATGTGGTGATGCTATTATTACAAAGCCTGAGTATTGTGACCCTCCTGGAAGCCCTTGTGCTGACCAGTTCAGACGTTCTGGAAAGTGTTCTGCTGATTGTTTGTCTTGCGAGTTCACTCCGCCTACTGTTTGCGGTAATAAGTTGTTGGAGAAGAATGAGCAATGCGAGTCTGCGGGTGATTGTCCTGTGAATTCTGAGTGTATTTCTTGCAAGTGTGTGGCTTTGCCTCCTCCTGTTTGCGGTAATAAGTTGTTGGAGAAGACCGAGCAGTGTGAGGCTGATGCTGACTGTCCGATTGATTATGTGTGCTCTAACTGTATTTGCTTCCCTGCCCCTCCTGTTCAGGCGCCTGCTGTGAATATTACTCAGGAGCCGAATGTTTTCGCGAAGTTCTTTATGTGGCTTGCGAAGCTGTTTGGAGCGTAAGCTTTTTAACCTGTTCTTTTTGTTTTTTATTTATGAAGACTGTTTACGCTGGAAAATTCATTACTGTTACTGAGGAGCCTATTGGCAAATTTGTTTACGAGCGTGCTTTTTTGTTGCCTTCTGTTCAGGTCATTCCGATTGTTGGTGATAAAATTTTGATGATTAGGGAGCATAGGCGTGAAGAGGGTGTTTCGCGTTGGAAGTTTGTTTCTGGTTTTGTGGACAAGCCTGGCTTGTCTGTTGAGGAGATTGCTCAGGAGGAGTTGATGGAAGAGGCTGGTTTTATTGCTGGCAGGCTTGTGAAGTATCATTTTCATGATCCAAAGCACACGTTCATTATTCCTATCACGTATTTCTTGGCGTATGATTTGAAGGAAAAGAAGAAGCTTAATCCTGATGGTGATGTTGTTGAGGAGATTAAATATTTCTCAGTTGATGAATTGTATCAGCGTGTTCTGGAAGGCGAGTTTGATTTCCTGCACGAAGCGTCTGTTATTTTGAAGTTGCATCGTGATAAGAATGAGCTTAATTTGTAGAAAGGTTTTTATAACCTTCATCGTCGAGCTTTCTCGATGGGGGAAGTATTTTTGTCGAGGGATTCTGAAGATGATGAGGCAGATGAATCTGAAACTTTTGGCGACTACATTATAGAAGAAAAACTGGGCAGCGGTGGTCAAGGTGTTGTTTTTAAGGCAAGGAAGGCTGGAGAAACTTTTGCTCTTAAGATTGCTGCTCCTTTAAGCAATGGTGTTGACAAGGAAGTTGCTGCTCTTAAAGCATTGAAGATTCAGCATCCTAATATTGTCAGCATCAAAGAAGCAGGAGTCTGCCAGGGCAATCCTTTTATTGCTTTGGAATTGGTTGATGGCAAGAATTTGGAGCAGATTCTTGGTGGTTTTAAGCAGATTCAGTTTGGTTCTGAAGAGCAGTTTATGCCTTTGAGTTCTTCTATCAATATTATGTCCCAGCTTGCAGGGGCTGTTGGCTATGCTCATCAGAAAGGAGTTG
Organism: Nanobdellota archaeon; assembly: GCA_041305185.1. Lineage (GTDB taxonomy): Archaea > Nanobdellota > Nanobdellia > Woesearchaeales > ARS49 > CABMGU01. Next base: position 2,616 of record JBFYLW010000025.1, on the reverse strand, counting down.
TTCATGGTGATTTGAAGCCTGCGAATGTTCTTGTAACGCCTGATAATAAGGTTAAGATTACTGATTTTGGTTTGAGTAGTGTAAAGTCTGATTTGAGGAATTCTTTCTCAACCTCGAGCCGTGAGGTTACCGGCAGTGTTCGTTACATGTCTCCTCAGCGTCAGAGAGGGGAGCCGCTTTGTCCTGCTGATGATGTTTACGCTCTTGGTGTTATTTGGTATCAGATTCTTACTAATGGTTTGCCTATTGACAATAATTTCCAGTTGAATCCTTCTGACATAAACAAGAGTTTGCCAAAGCGTGTTGATAAAATCTATCAGCGCTTGATTGCTGCAAAGCCTGAAGAAAGGTATCAGTCTGCTGAAGCTCTTGCAAGTGAGCTGAAAGGGCTTTCCGAGCTTCTTGGCAAAGAAGACAAGCCTTCGTTGGCTATTGAGCAGGATAATATTAATGAAAAACTAACGGATTATTGTCTTGGTCCCAATGGACTTCATAGAAGATTGATGGCGTTGTATGAGGAATTGAGGAAACTTCGGCCTAGCGCAGGAAGTATTCGGCTATCGGAAAAGTCAAGCGTGGGATTTTATATTGATGGCGATTGTGTTGTAATTGACAGGAGATTTAAGAAACTTAAAACGTTTAACGATGATGACGATGATTATGATAATTATGCTTATCTTGGTTTTTCAGTTAAGAAAGTGACTGTTTACGATAAAGTTGTAAAACCTTGGTTTTTGGGATTTAAGAAAGTTGAAAGGGTTGAAAAAGGCATCCGGACTGCTCATGATTTTTACTGCAACGTTTATCATTTTGATGGATCAAAGCCAAGCGTTAATATTAAAGGGGATGGAGAGAAATTTTTCAATGCGCTTATAAAATATTATCATACAGATTCAGAGGGAGTTCTTCGTGTTCTTGGCGATTTCAACAATCTGATTGATGTGGTGCGTGGTCATTTTAAATCAGATTTTGCGAGTGCTGAGAAATTCTTAAGTTCTAGGCCTTGATATTTCCGTATCCTATTAGTCTCCATCTTTGTCCTAGGTTTCTGCCGATGGTGACTCTTGCTTTTGTTTCTGCGCATACTGGTTTTCGTAGTGTGCATTTGACTGTGTTTTTGCCTAGTTCTTTTACTGCGCCTACTGTTGCTGCTGCGTTGACGTTGAGCATTAGCAGTTCTCCTAATTTAATCGGTTCTACTACAAGTTTGTCTTTTGCGCCTACTACTCTTTCAAGTAAATGAGTTTCTAGTGTGAATTCGTACCATATTTTTGGCGCGTTTCCTTCAAGTACTGCCAGGCTTCCTACTAGTTTGTCGCTTTTGACTACGCTTGGGTCTAAGGAGGTCATTATTGCTATGCTTCCTCCTGGTATTGCTTCTTTGACTTTTTCTCCGCCTGACATGATTGATATGATTGTTGTTTTCAATGGCTTCCAGATTTTCTGGTTTTTTTCTTGTACTTCGTATCCTGGCACTATTTCTATGTCTGCTCCTTGTATGAGTTTGCCTTGTTTTAGTGCTCCTCCAAGGACTCCTCCTACTAGTTTTTCTGGTTCTGTTCCTGGCTTGTTTATGTCGAAGCTTCTTGCTATGAACATTATTGGGTCTGCTGACAGGTCTCTTTTTGGTGTTGGGAAGTTTTCTTGTATTGTTTGTATGAGAACATCAAGATTTATTGAGTGTAGTGCGCTCATCGGTATTATTGGCGCGTTTTCGAATTTTGTTCCTTTTAGGAATTCTTTGATTTCTTTGTAGTTTTTCTTTGCTTGTTCTTCTGGTATTAAATCAATCTTGTTTTGTATGACTATGATGTTGTCTATGCCTACTATTTCTAATGCTTTCAAATGCTCTCTTGTTTGTGGTTGGGGGCAGCTTTCTGTTGCTGATACCAGTAATAATGCTCCGTCTATGATGTTTGCTCCGCAGAGCATTGTTGCCATGAGGCTTTCGTGTCCTGGAGCGTCAACTAGTGATACTTTTCTTAGTAATTTTGTTTCGCTTCCGCATTTTGCGCATTTTGGTTGCGCTCCGAAAGCGTCTGTTCCTTCGCATTTCGGGCATTGGTAGAATGATACGTCTGCATACCCTAGTCTTATTGTGATTCCTCTTTTGATTTCTTCTGAGTGCGTGTCTGTCCATTTGCCGGATAGTGTTTGCACGAGTGTTGTTTTGCCGTGGTCTACGTGTCCTACCATGCCTATATTTATTTCCGGCTGTACGTTTGTTGCTTTTTCTTCTGAAGGTTCTTCTTTCTTTGTCTTCTTTCTAGGCATATGTTCGTCGAGAATATACATGATTTATAAATGTTGCTTATCAGTTATCCCTGTATCAGCTTGCTTATCCATTCTATTGCCATGTTGAGTTTTTTTCTGTTGTTTGCTTCGCAGTTGAGTCTCACAAGGTTTTCTGTCTTGCTTAGTCTTAAATTGAACCAGTAGTCTCCTGCATCTACTGTTATTCCATCAAGTTTGCTTGTTACTTGTTTGCTGTATGCTTCTTCTATTTTTTTCATTACTGCGTTTTTGTCTGGTACTTTGAAGTTTATTTCTTCTGATGTTGCGTATTTGTCGAATGGTTTTGTTAGTTCGCTTAGTTTTTTGTCTGTTTGTGACAGT
>JBFYLW010000024.1:0-3056 GCA_041305185.1 Nanobdellota archaeon | reverse complement strand
ACAACACAACACGATGCAACGGTACAAGAAGCAACACACAAGTTTGTAGCCCTGGTAAAGGAATATAATGCATTGTATGTAGCTGCAGAGACCGAAGCAAAGAAATGGCGCAGTCTTAACGTACAATTGACAGACGCAAAAACACGCCTGACAAACTACCAAGAACCAAACTACGGTCCAATAGACACTTTTTAATTTTTTAAAATGAATTTTAAAGCTGTAACAGGACGACCATTCAGGCAAGAAGTGGCCGAAGTAAATGCCGGAATTCACGATAGCGACGGCATTCATCACACAATCAGAACAGGCCTCAACAATATCGTTGATGACATCCGCAATGGACAAGAGCCTGATTTGCAAGGAGTCCTATACAGCTGCAATAATTTTGAAACAGGCAGACGCAGAATCATAAATGGTGCCAGAGGAATATACAACGCAGCAAGAGTGTTTTATGTTGCAACACTATCTCTCGGATTGACAACAGCAATAGCAGGTGCTTTTTTGACAGCCTCCCTGCTAGCCCCTTCAATAAAAACACAAGCAGCTGAAACTGCAAACTCAGTAAAAAGCGAACCAGACAAAAAACCCTACGTACGCGATTATCCATGCGATAAAGTCTACCACATAGACGCAATCGTAGATGGCAAAGCATATGAACAAAATGATGTTCCATCAGAAAAAGAAACTGAGAAGTATCAAATAGTCGTCAGAAAAATATTATCAAACGGAGAAGATTTCAGGGCGGACATTGAAAAAAATGTGTTGGAAGATTATCTGAACCTTTTAAACACATCAGAACTGTACGACCGAGAAAATAAAACGTTTGAATCTAGAAGAGGATACAAGCCAATAGAAATCGCAAGATTCTCACAGGCATTATCCGAGAATAACAAGATAACAAAAGAAAGCCTGAAGAAAAAACAAGACAAAACAGGATACAAGCAAATTGTGGGGGAATAAAAATGAACTGGAAAAACTACATAATTGAAGGAATAGCAGGACTGTCACTATTAGGATGCGCATCAACAGAAAGATGGCCAGAACCACCAATAGCAGACAAACCGGCCGCAATACATCAGGCTGTACAACCTGAACAGGAACCGCAAAAACTAGTGATGCAGATTCCATTCGCATACAAGTTTGACAAGCCATCAACAAGAAACATATTCAACGGACTGGTAAAATTAGCAACGAAAAAAGACGAACCAACAATATTAGAAACACTGGTATTCGCAGCAAATATCGGAAAAGACGGATTAGTAACTGCAGAAGAAGTAGCAGAGTTCTGCAAAAAAGCAGGAATAAATCCAGAATACCTTCCATCTGAACAAAACATATCACACAAAGAAGAGATAGACGTGACAGACACTAACATACCAGTTCTGATAGAGCTAATCAACGCTGTAAAGAAATCACCAAAACAGGAAAAAACACAGCCAACACCCACAGAACCGCCAAAACCAACAGAATACTTGCACAAAATTGCAGTAAGCTACGAAAATGAGCAAGTAAAAGCTTTGGCAAACGGTTATGTAAGCGCAATGATAGCTTTGAGCAAGAGAACAGACGACAAAAAACAGTTCACGCCTGAAGACAGAATGACGATATACCGGAGCATTGCTGGAACAGACAACATAATAACTGAAAACGAGCTTGAAGCAAGAATAGGCGAACACACTCTGACAGTTGAACAATTAAAGGCAGACGGAAATAAATACGATGACCTGACAGTCAGAGCACAATACACACCACAAGATCCAGAAAGCATTGAAATCAGAGTAACAATGCCAGAAGACCAAGTGGCAAGAATTAAGGAATTAATAAGCAAATACAAACCAGATGACATGGACGTCTATGCAGCACTGAAAAAGTACAGCAAAGAACAAGAGGTAACAAAAGCTCTTGTAATGACAGGGCAGGATGTAGACGCACTAGCTGCTGACTGGGAAAAAGCTTACCAATAAATTTTTTTTAAATTATTTATTCTTTATTTTGTTTCAAACCAGCAACAATAAGCACTCCAATAGCAAGAATTGCAGCTATAACACTCAAAACAGTACCACTTGTAAAAGGAATAGCACTGCCAGTAGCCTGACCGGTAAGATTACCACCAAGCAAGCCAACACCAATAACAGCTGCAAATACAAGGATAACAACCCATGCGAAAGGATTAATCTTCATCATATCACCTTTTTCATGCAATAAACAACCAGAACTATAAATAATTTTTGCAAACCTATTTAAACCAGCACAACAAAATAACAGCTATGCCGCAAAAAGAGGAACCGCATCTTGAATTATACCGAAAAGTAAAAGCATCAACAGTTCTTGAAGGATTCCCAGGATTCGGATTGGTAAGCACAATAGCAACAGGATTCCTAATAGACCACCTAAAATGCGAACAAATAGGAACTTTCTGGTTTGAGCAAGGACAGCCAACAGTAGCAATACACGCAAACAAGCTAATCGACCCGATAGGCATATACTACAACAAAAAATACGATTTAGTCATAGTACACAGCATAACACCAGCAACACAAATGGAATGGAAAGCAGCAGACCTGGTACTAGAAGTTGCAAAACAAGTGGGCGCAGAAGAAATAATCACACTCGAAGGAGTGGGAAGCCAAGAAGAAGGAGAAAGCAGAGGCTTCTACTACACATCAAACCCTGCACACAAACAAAGATTCGAAAAAATAGGGATAGAATGCCTCGGAGAAGGCATAATCGTGGGAGTAACAAGCGCACTTCTAATGAAAGCATCACAAAAAGGGCTTGACGTATGCTCATTATTCGCAGAAACACACAGCACCCTGCCAGATTCCAAAGCAGCCGCCAAAATAGTTGAACTCCTTGATAAATACCTGGGATTAAAAGTAGACTACAAGCCACTGCTAAAACAAGCAGCGGAATTCGAACAAAAACTCAGAGGAATGCTGGAACAATCACAGAAAGCAAAAGAACTAAAAGAAAAGAAAGACATCACATACGTAGGATAATTCTAAAAAATTCAATTAATAAAAAAAAAATTATCTAATCCAGATAGGATAACTCGA
>JBFYLW010000023.1:0-9138 GCA_041305185.1 Nanobdellota archaeon | reverse complement strand
GCTTACTGCTACTTCTTTGTGTTCTGCTGCTTGGACTAGTGCTTGCTGTATTTCTGCTCTTTTGTAGTATTTGAGCAGTGTGCTTATGTGTATTTGTTTGTAGTCTGCCATCCCCTTTTGTTCTTTTGTTATGATAATTTATATATCTTGTCCTAGTGTTTGTCCAGTGATGGAGAGGGATGAGATTTTTGAGTTGTTGGATGATATTAAAAGCAGGAATCTGCTCGTTATTGTTGAGGGTCCTAAGGATGTTCGTGCTTTGAAGGCTTTGGGTGTTTCCAATATTATTTATTTGAAGAAGCCGTTGTTTGCTGTTGTTGAAGAGGTTGCAGGTATGGTTAAAGAGGTTGTTTTGTTGACTGACCTGGATGAGGAGGGTAAAAAGTTGTATCATAGATTGTTTGTTGACTTGCAGAAGCATGGCGTTAAGGTTGATAATCGTCTGAGAGAATTGTTGTTTAAGACTGATTTGCGTCAGATTGAAGGTCTGTCAAGTTATCTTGAAACTATTGGATGACGATTTCTATTTCGCATTGATTGTATACTGTTTTTTGTGCTGCTGCCGTGTATTCAGGTACGTTATCCAGCAGTGAATTATAGAACTTTGGCCTGTTTGAATCGCCTAGTTGTTTTCTTAAATCTAAGTCGTTTTGTAATGCTTCATCTAAGTGCATTGAGAAATTTTTCCATGCCTTGTGTGAGGCGTCAAATAATCCTAGTGATTTTGCGATTATTTTTGCGTTTTTGCAGTCGATTTCTTGTGCTGGTGTGAATTTTTTGTCTAATTGTGTCATGTTGATGATGCCTTTTTCTCCTACTTCCAGCATTAGATAGTATGAAAGTTGTGATTTCAGCATGTCTATTCTGGCGTCGACAAGGTTTTGCAGGACTGAATCATTTTTGGTGGCTAGTCTGTCTTTCAGAAAGACCATGTTTGCAGTCCACGGCTCTATTGCTTTGATATTTATCATGTTTGTTGGGATTTCTTCTTCTCGCCAGGAAGTGTTTAGTTCTGAATCGAGTTTTGAGAATAATGCGAGTATGCCTGTTTTTGATAGTTCTGTTGTGTTTTCCGGTTCTGTTGGTTTCAGTGCTGTTTTTGGTGTGTTGCAGGCTATTAATAGTAAAAGCAGGATTATTATTACAAATATTTTCTTCATGCTTTGTGGTTATTCCGTGTTTTTTTTAAATGTTGTGAATTAAGAGTCACAAGTTTTATAAAGCTGTTTTTTTACATAATTTTCATGTGGAATCAGATTAAGACGGTTTTATTGCTTGGTGCCATGTCTGGTTTAGTGCTTGGTATTGGGTATTTTTTTGGTGGTAATGTTGGTTTGATTGTTGCTCTTGTTCTGGCTGTTGTTATGAATTTTGGAATGTTTTTCTGGTCTCATAAGCTCGTTTTGTTGATGTATCGTGCAAAGCCTGCTTCTAAATCAGATTATCCTCATTTGCATAAGATGGTTGAAGAGCTTGCTAGGAAGGCAGGTCTTCCCAAGCCTGCTGTTTATATTATTCCTACTGATACTCCTAATGCTTTTGCTACAGGCCCTACTTATAAGAAGGCGGTTGTTGCTTGTACTGAGGGGATTATGAAATTGTTGGATGACAATGAGCTTAAGGGGGTTCTAGCTCATGAACTGTCTCATATTAAAAACAGGGATATGCTTGTTTCCACTATTGCCGCCACTCTTGCTGCTGTTATTTCTACAGTCTCTCGTATTGCTTTGTTTACTGGAATGGGTGACAGCCGTGACCGGGGTGTTCATCCTATTGCTTTTGTTTTGTTGATTGTTATTACTCCTATTGTTGCTTTGTTGATACAGTTTGCTATTTCCCGTTCGAGGGAGTATCTTGCTGATGAGTCTGGTGCAAAACTTGTTGGCAATGGTCATTCTCTTGCTTCTGCTTTGAATAAGCTTGAGACTGGTTGTCATGCTCATCCTTTGCGTTTTGGTAATCCTACTACGAGTTCTATGTTTATTGTAAATCCTTTTACTGCTAAGGGTTTTATTGCTTTGTTCAGCACTCACCCTCCTACTGCTGAGAGAATTTCCCGTTTGTCTAGAATGAAGTTTTAGTATGGTTCTGTTGCCAGTTGTCTGATTGTTTTTGCTATTTTGTCTCCTACTCCTGGCACTTTTTTAAGTCCTTCTTCTGATGCCATGAATACTGCTTGTACGCATCCGAATCTTTTGAGTAGTTCTTTTGCGAGGTTTGGTCCGACGTTGGGCAGGCAGCTTACAAGGTATTCTTGTTGTTCTTTTAGTGTTGTTGGCTTTTTATCTGCGTGTGGAGAGAATTCTTTTTTGTCTTCTTCTTGTTCTCTTTTTGCCATTGATAGCAGTAATCCTGCGCTTTCTTTTTCGTCTTTTGTGCAAAGTATTGGTATTCCGTAGCTTATTGCGATTGTGCCTAGCATTCCTCGTATGGCGTTGGGATGGACATTTCTTGCAGAGTATAAATCCTGTGTTCCCTGTATTATTATGAGTGGTTTTTCATAGCTTTTTTTGAGTGTTTTCAATTGTTCCAGCAGTCTTCCATCTATTATGCTGTCGACGAAATCCTGTGTCGTTTTCAATTCCACTCCAACTCTTGCGCTCAAGATGTAGTCTGCGCATTGGAGCATTTCTAGTTTTACGCCAACTCCTAATTCGACGAGTTCTTTTACGGTTCCCGTGCTTTTTTCCCTGTAGTCTGCGAATATTTTGACATTGTTGTCAAAGTTTGCGAGTGTTGGTTGTTTTGGCGCGAGTTTTGTTGTCAGCTCATTGCGCATTTTTTCCAGAACATATACCATTTGGTCTTCTTTGCGTTTTGCGCTCCAGGAATAAGCTTCATCTCTTGTTCCTTTTGTTACGAATATTGTCACTTTTCCTTTGTCCTGTCTTCCTGTTCTTCCTCGTCTTTGTATGTGCCTTATCGCGCTTGGTATTGGTTCATAAAAAACTACCAAGTCTACTTTTGGTATGTCAAGTCCTTCTTCTGCTACGCTTGTTGCGATTAGTATGTTGAACAATCCGTCTCTGAACATGTCTAGCATTTCTGTTTGTTGTTTTTGGCTTAGTCCTGTTTCTCTTTTTTTGGCCTGTCCTACGAATACTTTTGGCAGTGCTCCTTCATGTTTGCCTAATTCTTCTGATAGTTTGACAGCAGTATCTCTGTACTGTGTGAACAGTATGATTTTTATCATCTTGTCTTTTTGCAGTTCTTGTGTTATGAATTCTACAAGTGCTGCTACTTTTGGGTGTTCCGGCAGTTTTTGAGAGAGAATGTATGCGCTTTTGAATGCCAGGTCTGCTGTCAGGTTTTTGACTGCTTTTGTTTTTCCGTTTTCTGCTTGTTCGTACAGTCCTGAGAGGTATTTGTTCAGTGATGCGACGCTTTGTGTTTCAAGTAGTTCCTGTGCGTGTTGTGCTTTGATGATTTCTGCCAGCAGGCTTACTGCTTTCATCATTTCAAAGTCTTTTTCTCCTGCTGAGATTTTTGCGTGTAGTTGTGCCTGGAGTTGCAATAAATCTTTTTTTGATGTGACTGCTCCTTGTATTCCGTATTTTTTTAGTTGTTCGATTTTTCCTTTGATGCATTGCTGCAGTAATCTCTGTATTTTTTTGAATTCTTCGGGCAATTCTATTTTTTTCCATTCTATGTCTATTGGTTGTACGTAGGGCTGGACATCCGGGTCTTTTTCTGTTCTGATTTCTACTGCTTCTATCCCTAGGTTGTTGCATACTTCTTCTATTTTTGTTGTATCGCTTCCCGGGCTTGCTGTGAGCGCCAGTATTCTTGGCCAGTCTGATTTTCTCTGGTATTGTTTTGCTAGAAATACGTAGCTGTAATCTCCTGTTGCCCGGTGTGCTTCGTCAAATACCAGCAGGCTGACTTTTGTTATGTCGATTTTGTTTCCTATGATATCGTTTTCTAGTCCTTGTGGTGTTGAGAATATGATTTGTGCTGTTTGCCAGTGTTCTGCTCTTTTTTCCGGTGGTATTTCTCCGGTGAATAATGTGAACTTTTCTTCTGGGAGTTCCAGTGTTTTTCGGAATGTGTTCAGGTGTTGTTCTGCTAATGGTTTTGTTGGCGCTAAAATCAGTATTTTTGATTGCGGGTATTGTTTGAGTCTTTGTGCTGTTAGTAACACTGCTATTCCTGTTTTTCCCATTCCTGTCGGCAGTACTACGAGTGTGTTTTTGATTGCTGCTGTGGCTAGTATTGTCTCTTGGTATAGTCTTGGCGTGAACCCCCTTAGCATATTTTTCTTTAATTTTCGTTTGTATTTAATTGTTTTTAGAAACTACAGTGTTCGTATTATTTTTTTTGCGTGTATCCAGTATCCTGCAAGTATTCCTGCGAGTAGAAATAGTGAGATTAATCTGAGGTTTGCCCATATTCCTCCCAATATGAATCCGAGGAAGAATGCTACTATGAAAAGGAATACGGGTATGCTTTCTTTTTTTCTGTATTTGTACCAGACTCTTCCGAATAAGAGGCCTGTTAGGAAGCATACAGTGTATAGTGTGAATGGGCTTCCAGAAAATAATGCCATGAATAATCCTGCAAACAGGAATAATAGTGCTGCTATTTCCGGCCAGTCCAGCATGAAGTTTGTGTCTAGCATTTTACAGTTTTCTCTCCACGAATATGAAGTATATGAGCCAGATTGTTATGCCTAGAAGTAGTGAGTAAATGTATGAGTAAACTTCAAAGAAGTGTACGAGAACCACGTATGATGCGTATGTGCCAAAAATGAGCATGTAGATATTTCTGGAATAATAGAATATTTTTGATCCGTCGAGTGGAGGTATCGGGAAAAAATTCCAGAAGGCGAACATTAGGTTTAGCATGAATAGTTTTTCTCCAATTGCAGGGCTTATTATTCCCATCCATTCTATTGTTTTAATGATTCCTGCGAAGAATATGTTTGCTATTGGTCCTGCCATGACGATTTTTGCTAAAATGTTTACTCCTGGTCCGTATCTGAAAGCTCCGAGCCTGTGCACGGGCAGCATGTAAGCGAGTGTTCCTGTTGCTGCCAGTACTTTTATGTTTCCATTGCTCAGGATTGTCAAGATTAATCCTATTAGAAGTCCGTACCACCATATTTTTTGTTCTGCCCTTAGTCCGAACCATAAGGCTGTGAGTCTTTGTCCTGAGTGGTGTACAAATAAGGTGAGTCCTATTAATATGATTGCTATTGCCAGATTTTTCAATCCTGTTTCAAGATTAAATTGTCCTGCTGGGCCCCAGCTTGTCCATGAGTAGATGAATGCAAGGCAGAATACTGCTATCCAGAAGGACAGCCATTCTTCTTTTGAAAACCAGAAGTATCTTTTTACTTTGTCTAGATAATTGCGGAAGCTCATTTATCACTCTTTTTTATATGCTCTCTTTTCCTGTCTTTAAATACTTTTTTAAGAGTTTTCTTATTTCTTTCTCGTGTCCCGCGCCCACCACTGCGATAATTTGTTCATCAGGATGCAATTGTGTTATTCTAAACAGGCTTTTTGCCATGTATTCATTTCTTTCTTCTACGAGTACTTTGTGGATGTTTGGGTATCTTTTTTTCACGTCGTCTATCAGTTTTTTTATGAGTTTTTGTGATGGCACTTTTTCCAGGTTGAACTCTATTCCTTTTTTTAGGATAACTCCTTTGAAAATGTCTGCTGCGAACCTGAATTTTTCTTTCCAAGTCAGTGCTTTTGAGAATCTTTTGAGGGTGATATCTATATCTTGGTCTATGAGCGCTATTTTTGCTTTTACTTGTTGTGCTGCGGCTACTGCTTTTATCATTTCAGAGCCCGGTGCTACTCCTACTTTTGCTCCTAGTTTTCTTTCTGCCCAGGCTCCTATGAGTGCGAACAGCCAGCCTTTGATTCCTACTCTTTTGATGTCTTTGTAGCTTAGTCTTTGTTTTCCTTTGTGGAGCAGTGCGTATAGCCTTTTTGCATCGAGCTCTATTGCTACTATCTCTGGTTTTTCTTCTAGAATTGTTTTTTCGACTTTTTTTATGCTCTCTGGTGATATGTGTGATGTTCCTATTATCTTTATTTTCATTTTTTTTCTGTTATGTTCATTCTTTATTAATGCTGTGCTTTACCATAATCTTTATATAGTTTAACCCTTAGAAAATAGTAACCGCAAAGGAGGGAACAATATGCTCAGGCTAAAAAATATTCAGGAAACATATGATATGAAGGTTTTTACCGATCAGGGTGATTACTTTGGTGATATTGAGGAGGCTATTTTGACCCAGACAAAAGTTCATGGGTGGCGTGTTCGTGCTACTAAGAATTCTTTCTTGAGTAAGGTGCTTGGAAGTGCGAAGGGCGTTATTGTGCCGCATCAGCTCGTTAAGGCTGTTGGTGACATTATGGTTATCAGTCGTGCTGCCGTGCCGAGTTATTCCGAAGAGGAATCAACGGCTGAAGAAATACAGCCGGTTTGATGTTGTCACGTTGCTGGAAAGATAAAAGTTTAAGTAACTGTCTGTAAGCCTTGTACGCATGGATTTAACTGGCGAGTTGAAAGATTGGGTTCAGATTTTTTTGAAAAGTCGTGATATCATTCAGAAGGCTATTACTGGTTTTGAGAGTATTAATGGTGATTTTATTGTTCATAAGACTTCTGGCGATGTTGTTTTTCTGATTCGTCCCGAGCTGAAGGATGTTGATGAGATTGTTCAGAAATCAACTGGCAATGCTGGTTTGGTTGTTTTGAATCTTAAGAAGAATGTTGATTTTGTTGTTTCTAATTGGGATGAGCTTGCAAAGTTGAGGGGTTTGTGTATTTTTTTTGTGAATCCCAAAGCTAATGATAAGTGGTTGTTGTATCCTTTTACTCATAATCAGGTCACTGAGAAGGCTTCTTTGAAGCGAGGTCTTGATAGCTTGTTTTCTATGGTTGTTCCTTATACGTAACTAAGTGCTAAAACAACAAAGAATCCGATTGCTAGTCCTGCAATAATTTCAGTGAGGTTGTGGTCTTTTCTTATATGTACTGCATCGTGTATTACTATGGCTGCCAGTACGTACGTGATTGCTGATATTGGCGAGGTGTATCCTTCTTGTAATGTTACTGCTGTTGCTAGTCCTCCTACGAGTGCTGAGTGAGCGCTAGGCATTCCTCCTAATTGCCAGAATGTTGTTGTTTTTCTGCTGATTGCTATTTTTATTGCTTGGCATACCAGCCAGGCCAATGCAATGCTTATCAGTATGTTCATATCTTTGTTTGTTGCATTTCAGAATAAAAACTTTCTGATACGCCAGCCGGGCAGCGCCGAAACGCGGTTTCGGCTGGTCCGTCTGGCGCCTAAAATCTGATACGCCAGCCGGGAATCCCTGAAGCTTGCGTAGCAAGCGAGGGGGACAGGCGAAGCTTTGCTTCGCCTGGATGTTCAATTCCCGTGTCTGATGCGTAGCATACGCCAGCCGGGAATTGAACCCGGTCCAAGAGATTGGGAATCTCCGATCATGCCGTTAGACCACTGGCGTGTCTATGTGCGAGTGCAGAGCACCTGCGGTATATCGTGGGGTCGCAGACCCCACTTGAGTGTTTTTGATCAAACTTTTTTATAAAAGTTTGTTGCGGAAGCTGCGTCATGCCGTTAGACCACTGGCGTTTATTGTTTATTTTTTCTTTTTTGCTTAATATATTCTTCGTCCTGAAAAGTTTTCAGTATACATTTTAGTAACATTTATATACCAGTTTGTGCTGAATTTAATTCACTGTTGAGTGTTTAAAGAGGTGTTGTGATATGGATGATAAAATTCTTCAAAAAGTAGTTTCGAATGTCGCAGAGAATGTTAATGCAATTAAGGCGAATGAGGCTAGATTGTCTAATTTTAGGCGCATTCTTCCTGCTTTGATTGAGAAGGGTTTTGAGAATACAAATTTGTCAATGTTTGATGAGGAAACCCGTATTGCGTTGTTGAATGCTTTTGGTGATGAGTATGTTAGAAAGGGGCGTTTGCCTGAAGCTATGAAAGTGTTTATTCTTGCTGGCAATCGTGCAAAGCTTACCAATATTGGCGAGGATTATGAGCGGGTTGGTTTGTTTACGAATGCCATTGAGTGTTATAGGCTTGCTGATAATACTGATAAGTTGTTGAAGGTTGGCAATAGGTGTTTGGAAGAGGGAAAAACTGGTGATGCGATTAGGGCTTTTCGTTCTATTAATGATGTGGAACGACTTGTCCGTGTTGGAGAGGACTGTTTGAGAAAGGAGAAGTATGATTATGCTATTGAGGTTTTTATTGCAGTTAACAGTAAGCAAAAACTGGCTGAGGTTGGTGATAAGGCTTTAAGAGAGCGCCAGATTGGTTATGCTGCTAAGGCTTACGAGCTTGCTGGTGATGCTCAGCGGTTGTCTGCTTTGGGTGATACTTGTTTGCGTGAGGGTTTGTTTGCTACTGCTTACAAATCTTACATTCAGGCTGGTAATATGATGATGGCTCAGTTTGTTAAGGAGAATTTTGGCTCGCAATTTACTCTATGATTAAATGTGATAAACACCGGAAAGACCACATTGGCGGTTGTATGTGGTGTGGTAAAAAATTGTGTGAGTTATGTGTAGCTAAGCGTGAAGGTGTTAAGTTGTATTGTGATAAATGTGTTAATTTGCTTGGTAATATTCGTCGTGAGTCTCTGCCTCAGGTTGGTAGTCAGCCTTTGCCTGTTTCAGGTAGGCGTTTTGTTATGAGGAATGGTTATCTTGAGATGGATGGTGGTATGTATGGACGTGTTTAAACTTCAGAAAATCAATAATTTGGCTAAAGAGTTGAGAAATCACAATTTTGCGAGTTCTTCTGATTCTGCTTTTCAGCAGGCAGAGCAGGTTTTTGAGGAAGGCCAGCAGGTAGTTATTGAGGAAAAGCCTGCTGTTGTTCAGCGGGTTGATGCGCTTTCAGAAAGGCGTTTTGAGATGTTGTTAGAGCAGAATAATAAGCGGTGCGAGCAGGAGATTAGTTTGTTGCGTTCTGCTTTGGGTTCTCTTGCGAATGAGTTGGAGTGTTTGAAGTCTGAGTTGAGGAAATTGTCTGAGCAGGCGCCTCCTAAGCCTAAGGATCGTCAGGAGCCTTTGAAGACTGAGGTTAAGGAGGAGCATCCTCGTCAGGGCAAGTTTACTTCAAGTGATGTTGA
>JBFYLW010000022.1:0-15127 GCA_041305185.1 Nanobdellota archaeon | reverse complement strand
AAATACTGGGACTAATAGGAATAATCATCTGCGTGTTATTGCTCACACTAGTAGCATTCAGAATAGTATCCTGGACATTATTCTGGATAATAATCATACTCTTAGCAGGATTTGCATATTTCATACTGCCAAGGATGGAAGATTAAGACAGACCCTTTGCAACAACATAACCTCTGTCCAACAACAAACGGGCAACATAAGCAACATCCTCTTTGCAAACATCAGCAATTGCACGTTCAATCTGAGAAGGCTGCAAACCATAAGTAACCTCGTTCAAAATCCTTTTCAAATCAAAATGATTTTCCTTATGTATCGATTGAATAAGATACTTCTTCCTGAAAGTATCAAGAATATCCCTGCTGATTCCTTTCAGAGAAAGCTGGGCGAGAGTCTTCAAATACTCCTTTTCTACAAGAAGAAAATCTTCAGGACTGACTTCCACCCTTAAAATAACCTCTCCAGCATTACCAGTCATTGTAGTGCCAATTCCAAAATCGTAGCACAAACCAAGACGGTCACGAAGCCTCCTGTTCAAAGGACCGAAATCCTCGCCCAAATACTCAAACAGAAAATTCTTGGCAATATTAGTCTGCAAAGGAAGAACAGAAAAAGCAGGAAGCTGATGAGCAATTTTCACAAAAGGTTTTTCCATCTTTTTTCTTGAAAATTCAACCCTTTCATCCAAAACACGCTCAAAAGGCAATTTAACAGGTTTGACTCCGCCATTGCCCTTAATCCTTTCAAAACAGGCAAGACCCTCCTCAAGACCTGAATTCAAACCACCTGAAACATACAAAAACGAATTACTGGCAGAATAAAACCTGTCAAAAAAATCACAACAAGCAGCACTATCAATCTTATCAAGACTCAAAAGACTAGTTCTGTTGCTTGGAATCAATTTATCATGCTTAGGAGAAATAATAGCAAAAATACGCTCATCCAGCCTTGTTTCAGGACACCTGTTTTCGTTCAATTCATTTTTAACAGCGGCACGCTCTCTATCCAGCCACCTGATATGAGGCGTAACAAGAACCCTGCTCAAATTCTTCAACACCCTTAACAAATCATCAGGAAAAAAACATTTAAAAAAATAGCTCGTTGTCTGAAATTCTGAAAACGCATTGCAATCAGCATAATTCAAAGCACCCCTCTTCCCATAAATCCCGCTTCCAGAAGCCTGCAAGTGCTCAAAAACGTGGCTAACCTCTGGAGTTCTATCATTAACCCAACCAGCATTAACGACAAGATAAGCAGCACACTCCCTAATCGGTTTTTTCTCAATAAACACTTTTAACCCGTTATCCAAAACCCTGCGCTCAATATCCATAAAAACAGCACTTTATGGTCGCAATATAAAGCTTTCCTGCAGAACTACTCTAAAGTTACAAACCGAGCTTTCTAGCCAAATCCTGCGCTTCAGCCAACTGCTCGTGAGTACCAATATCAAGAATATGCCTGCTGATTTCGTACTCGAAGACTGTGCCATTATCAATAAGCATTTGAATCGCATCAGTAAGCCAGTACTCACCCTTGATTTTCGGCTCGACCTTCTTACAAGCACCAAAAATATCTTTAGGCATGATAAACACGCTGAAACTGGCAAGCTTAGAAGGCGGAACCTCAGGCTTTTCAATAAACTTGACAACCTTCTTGCCCTCAACCATCAAAACACCAAAACGCCTTGGGTCCTCAACTTCACGACAGGTAAACACGCCATCAGACTTATGCTTAAGCAAACGCTCTAACAAGTCTGTCTCAAACAAAGAATCACAAAAAATAAGGAAAAACTTATCATCTTTGATGAAAGGCTCTGCATAAGAAACAGCATTAGCAGTACCCTTCATCTCCTTCTGCTCAACATACTGAATTTTCAAACCAAACTTAGAACCATCACCAAAATGATTGATAATATTCTCCTTCAAATAATGAACAATAATAAGAACATCTGTAACTTTCACAGTCTTCAACTGATCAAGAAGAATCTCAAGCTGAGGACGACCATTAATAGGAACCATAGCCTTGGGCATAGTATCTGTCAAAGGCTGCAAACGCGTACCCCTACCAGCTGCCAAAATAACTGCCTGCATGAATACCATGTTTCAATCCGGCTTTATAAAGATTATTGACATCTGATGAAAGACTCAATAAGTTTTAGAACTTGACTGATAACCACAAGAAATTAATTCTTCAAGCTCATCCCGGACATAAAGAGAGCGCGCTGAGTAAGCCAATCCATTATCCTTGGATCTTTATTTCCTGTAAAATAATATCCCGGGATTACAATTCCAGAAGGGGTTTTTCTTTCATATCTTGAACCGTAATATTCTGAAATCAGGGCTTGGACATGTCTTTCAAGATATTCAGATGGAATTTGATTATGCCTTCCAGCATTAAAAAATCCAATACCCTTTAACTCTTTAGTATTAACATTTAGTGTTCCGGTCGCTTCAACAACGTATATATCATGAATACAATCATTTCCTTCGAAAGTGTACACTTTTTGAGCAGATGATTCTGAAGCTTTTAGACCAAGTTCTTCATGTAATTCTCTTAATGCGGTATCTTTTGTATCAGAATCATTCTTGCTTGGATCAAACTGCCCCCCTGGAAGGCCATACTTTCCGCTTGCACGTTCAAGAGCAAGAATAATGCTGTTGTAAGTCTTACCAGTAGACTGGCTTCTATAAGGAAAATGCACTATTGCTCTACCGGTCAGTGTTTTGTCCATATCGAGAATATAGATATTTATCGGTATTTAAAGTTTTCGATTTTATAGTCACTTTATGGTGGTAAAAATCAGTGGTGCTCTGCAGGAAATTAATCCTAGAGCGAAACAAGGATTTTTCTTACTCAAGAAAAACCTCAGATTTATTAATGTTCAAGATTTAGCCATATAAGTGGTCAAAAGAGTGAGCATAAAAGAGGCATATAAACATTGGTCATCAAGATACGAAAAGGATCTGCCCTATCTTTTTGAAAGCGAAAGCGATAAAATCATCCCATTACTCGGGAATGTAAAAAATAAAGAAATTTTAGACCTCGGCTGCGGCACCGGCAGATACAGCATCGCTTTGTCAAAAAAAGGCGCAATAGTTACAGCAGTAGATTTTTCAAAAGAAATGCTTGCCGTTGCCAAAAAGAAAGCAAAAAACGCTCAAATTAATTTTAAACAAGTTGACTTAAAAAAATCATTTCCCAAAGGAAAATATGATATTATTTTATCCATGCTCATGCTTGGCCATTTTAAAAAATTAGAGCCAATATTAAAGAGAATATCAAACGCTCTTAAAATAAATGGAATATGCATAATTTCAACATTTCATCCACAAAAAGAAGGCAAATTTGCACTAGTTCAAAGTCTCGGAATTGATGCAAGGAAATATAGGCAAAGTAAAAAAGAATATCTTGATTCAATCAGAAACGCAGGACTATCACTTGATAAATTCTTAGAAATCAAATTTTCCAAAAAAGTGATTTTGAAAGCAAAAAATGACGGAGTAAATCTCGAACCTTACAGCCATAAACCATTCTTGATGGCATTTAAAATCTGCAAGAAGTAAAACTACTTCCCGTTCTTCTCACTAATCTTTTCAAGAACAATCTTATTAGTAACACCATAAGGATATTTAGTAATAATCTTCATCTGCTCCAAACGCTTGATAATACGATGCGCCTTAACCTTAGTAAGCCTTACCTTATCAACAATCTGAGCCTGAGTAAGCTCGCCACCAGCATCTTCCAAAGCAGAAATAACCTTCTTCTCTTCAGGAGTAGTCATAGACTCAATAATGTTCTTTGTAAGCTCTCTCTTCTCCTTCTTCCTGACAAGATCAAGAATAGATATTCCTGCAAGAATAGAAACAATACAGCCAATGAGAGAAGTAATCATAGTATTACGAGCAACTCTTGCCATCCGGTCCTCCCTGAAATCAGGCCTTGGAGGAGGCGGAAACGCGCTGCTTTGATTAGAAGAAAAATCAGGGAATGACTGATTGCGCATACGTGATTCCATGTTTTCAGCACGCACAAAATTTGAATAGTTAGTAACGAAAAACACCAAAGAAGCGCCAGCATACAAAAAGCACAGGATTAAAACTATCAAATGAAGCTTATGCCTTGAAAAATCTAGTTTCATTTCGTTTCAAAACCCCTTTAATTTTTCCCAAATGGTTTCACTTGGTTTCACTAACGTTTTATAAGTAGTTTCCAGCAATATATAAAAGTTTGTATGATGAAGACAATAATAGAACTAAAAAAAGGTGACAAAGAAGTATCAAATGGGCAGTCAACATGACTAAAAAAACGATATGGAAACAATACTAAAACTGGAAAACGTCTGGAAAATATACAAAATGGGAGACGTAGAAGTACCTGCGCTAAAAGGAGTAAGCATGGAAATAAAAAAAGGAGACTTTGTAGCAATAATCGGAGCGTCAGGAAGCGGAAAATCAACAATGATGAACCTGATAGGGTGCTTAGACGTTCCAACAAAAGGAACAGTCTACTTAAAATCAAAAGACATAAGCATAATGAGCGAGTCAGACCTTGCATCCCTGCGAGGAAACACAATAGGCTTTATTTTTCAACAATACAACCTGATACCATCAATAACCGCGTTTGACAATGTAAAATTACCACTCGAATTTCTAGAATATTCTGATTCAGACGCTGAAAAAAGAACAAAAGAGATACTAACACACGTAGGATTAGGAGATAAAATGTTCAACCGCCCATCACAACTATCAGGAGGACAACAACAAAGAGTATCAATAGCAAGAAGCCTAGTAAGCAATCCGGAAATAATACTGGCAGACGAGCCAACAGGAGCATTAGACAGCAAAACAGGAGTCGAAGTATTGAATACACTGCACGAATTATGGAAAAAAGGAAAAACGATCATACTAGTCACGCACGATTTGAATCTGGCAAAATATGCCCACACAAGAATCGAACTGAAAGACGGAGAAATAATCAACGTCACAAAACACGAGGTGAAATAAAATGAAAATAAAACCAATAATGTTGTTAATAATGATGATTGCGTCAATAGTAACAGTTAGTGCAGCATCAGAAGATGTATTGATGATATCCTTGAGCATGGTAAATCAAGACCCTGATCCTGCCACGTCAGGAGACCTGGTTGAAATAAGAATAGGAATAGAAAATTTAGGAGGAAAAGACGCGAATGAACTCATGCTGGAATTTGATTTGGATTACCCGCTTATAATGCCTCCTGGAGAAAGCAGCATCAAAACAGCAGGCTCAATACAAGGATTTCAAAACCTGCAAAACACGAAAATAGTAAAATACAAACTACAAATTGACAGAGAAGCAAAATCAGGACAGTATGGATTCACAGTAAAAGCATACGAAAAAGCAACACCCGCAGTTGCACAAGCAGTAAAAACTTTCACAATAGACGTAAAAAGCAGAGAAACCGCAGAAGTAATACACATAGATAAAACAAACCTCCTGCCCGGAAAGCAAACAAGCCTCAAATTCAGCATAAACAATGAAGGAAACGCCCCACTAAGAGACATGACATTCTACTGGGAAAACGAAGACAAAATAATCCTGCCAGTAGGAAGCGACAACACAAGATACATAAAATACGTAGACATGGGAGAAAGCGCAGAAATAGAATACCAAGTAATAGCAGACTCGAATGCAGTGCCAGGGTTGTACCAGCTTAACCTATACCTGACTTACGAAGATACACTCGGTTCAACACCAAAAACAATCGAGACAATTGCAGGAGTATACGTAGGAGGAGAAACAGACTTTGACGTAGCATTCTCAGAAAGCGCAAGCGGGCAAACATCATTCAGCATAGCAAACATAGGAAGCAATCCAGCAAATTCTGTCTCAGTAATAATACCAGAACAAAAAGCATGGAGAGTCACAGGAACAAACTCGGCAATAATCGGAAACCTCAACAAAGGAGACTACACAGTAGCAAGCTTCAAATTATCCCAAGCAATAAGCGGAAACAGGACAAGACCAGATGCAACTGCAGGAACACCGCAAATTCCACAACAAAGAACAACAGAACCACTGCTAATGCAAATAGCCTACACAGACACGACAGGCGAAAGAAAACTAATAGAAAAACAACTAATAATATCACCCCAAAACCTGGCAACAAACATAACCATGACAGGATTTCCTGGGAGAGGAATGACACAACAAAAAAGCTTCTTTACAACATACAAATGGTACATAATTGGAGCGGTGTTATTGATATTGAGTTATGTTGGATATACAAAATACAAAAACAAAAAATTACAAAATCCCAGCTTCAAAATAAAAGACCTGATAAAAAAGAAAAAACCATGAAATTAACCAAGTGCATCAAACATGCATCAAACATAGTCATACACAGCAAACTAAGAAGCTGGCTGACAATAATCGGAATAGTCATAGGAGTGGCAGCAGTCATAGCAATAGTGTCAATAGGAGAAGGAATGCAGGCACAAATAAACTCCCAACTAAGCGGACTAGGAGGAGACATACTGACACTAACTGCAGGATTCTCAAGAGGCGGAGGAATGTTCCAGCAAAGAGGTCCAGGAGGACCAAATGACAACAGCCCTGGAAGCTCAACCACCTCAACAACAAAAGAAATAGTACTAGCAAGAAGCGACTTACAAGCACTAAAAGGAATACCTGACATACTATTAATTGACACGAACATAAGAGGAAACGTCAATGTCTCCTACATGGGAAAAACAGGAAAAATACAAGCAACAGGAGTAGACCAAAAAATATGGTCACAAATAACAACAAACAAAATCAAAGAAGGAAGAATGCTCGACTCAGCAGACCAAAACGTAATACTAATAGGAGGAAGACTGGCATCATCATACTTCAGCCAGCCATTAGGAATAAACAAAGTGCTAACAGTAGAAGGAAAATCATTCAGAGTAGTAGGAATACTCGACGACCAAAGCAACAACATAATAATGCCAATACAAGCAGCGTATCAGGCAATAGACGACAAAACACCAGACGTATATGACTCGATTACAATAAAAATCAGAGATGAAAATTTGCTAGAAGAAACAATGGCAAAAATAGAAACCAAACTAATGCAGACAAGACACGTAACAGCAACAACAAAAGACTTCTCGCTCACATCAAGCAAACAAATGCAGCAAACAAGAGCAGAAATGATGGGAACAATGAACACCTTCCTATTAGCAATAGCAGCCGTATCATTAATTGTAGGAGCAGTAGGAATAGCAAACACCATGTTCACCTCAGTACTGGAAAAAACAAAAGAAATAGGAATAATGAAAGCAATAGGAGCAAGAAACAAAGACATACTCCTCATATTCCTATTCAACTCAGCAATAATCGGACTAATCGGAGGAATACTCGGAATAATACTGGGAGCAATGCTATCCAGCGCGCTACCCTCACTAATGGGAACAGGAATGCCAATGGCAGGACGAGGAGGAATGACAACACTCGTATCACTAAACTCAATCTTAATGGCACTAGGAGTCTCAGTAGGAGTAGGAATAATAGCAGGAGCAATACCAGCATACAAAGCATCAAAACTCAAGCCAGTAGACGCGCTAAGGTACGAGTAAAATAGTTATATTTATATATAACTTAATCTAATCAGCATATAACATGGCTGAAGCTGAATGCACAACAAAAAAATGGGGAAGCTCAATAGGAATAGTCATACCCAGCGATGTCGTTCAGAAAGAGAATCTTAGAATAAACGAGAAAATCCGCATTATTATCAAAAAAATGCCAATGGCAAAAGACATCTGGAATCTCGGACCACTGCGCAGAACAGAATCAACACAAGACATAAAAGACGAGCTGAAAAAAGGATGGTAAACTACTTTTTTGACTCATATGCAATCATTGAACTGCTTATGCGCAACCCAGCATATGAAAAATACCGCGATTACCCTCTAATAACAACCGTGCTGAACAAAATAGAGGTATGCTGGTGGGCATTAACGCGCTACGACCAAAACCTATCGGACATCCTGCTAAAATCACTTTCACACGCAAGCGAAGTATCTGATGACATCATCCGAGATGCGCTGATTTTCAGAAAACAATACAAAAAAAGAAACATCTCATTCACAGATGCAATCGGGTACGCATTTGCACGAAAAAACAACCTGCTGTTTTTAACTGGCGATAAGGAATTCAAAGACATTCCAGGAGTTGAATTCGTCAAATAACTGCTTCCATTTCCACTAATCTTAAGAACAATCCGGACACTCAAGCTAGCAGACCGCTAAGACTAAAAATTCAAAATTGATTTTGCAACATACAAACCCTCGTCAAGACTTTCAACGCGAAAACCAGTCAGTTCTCTGACAAAGGCATGATCGTGAGGGTTGCCATTTTTTTCCATAATAGTAATAATCGGCTTTCTTGCCGCATCCGCCCAACCAAACTCAATCATAGTTCCAATTGAAACTTTTTCAGCCCCAAGAAGATAAGCAAGCATGACATTGCAGGATGCCACGTCAAACCTATCTCTAGTAGCAATGCCTTTCTGACAAGCCAAAACATTATCATAATCATCAGAAACACTTTTTTCCAAAGAAAGAAATTCTTTTGCACGCATAGGCGAAACACCAGCAATACCTAAGTCCAAAAGCCTGGATTTAGCGTATACCCTCCAATCATTACAACCATCATAGCCAATCCCTTAATAGGACCAGCCAAATAAACAGTTCTCATAAAGTAAAGCCCGAAACGCCCAATATAAAAACCTTTTCCTTCGCTAAAACAGATTGTGTATAGCGCTGTCAGTCTCTCCAATCTGCAAATTGTGACAAAATTTCGCCTGTCATTTAGTAGGAAGTGTGGATTTATATATGCTCTAAATCAAAGAACTTGGTTTTACTATTAATATATTTTAACAAATCAAAAATAATTGCGAGTAGTAATGATGATACCACCACAATCAATAATCCGTCAATGCCTAATGGAACTGTTTCAAATACCTTATTGAGAGGAGAGTAAACTATTAGAAATGTGGCAATCAAAGATATTGCAGAAGCATAAAATAAGTATGGATTGACCATCAAGCTTCTATTTAAAACTCCTTTTCTATATGACCTGAAATTAAATGCAGAAACTATCTCCAGGCCAATAAGCGAGAATAATGCCACTGTTTGTGCATATTCATGGGTTTTCCCAAAAATATTAAACATTACAAAGTATGAAGACAAGACCAGCACTGTAAGCAGACTTCCAGTAAAAAATAGAAGAATAAACAATTTTTTATTAAATATCTCTGAATTCTTTCTTGGAGGCTCCATCATAGAGTCATTTGAAGAAGGGTTTAACCCCAAAGTAATTGCAGGCAAATTATCTGTTACAAGATTCATAAAAAGAATCTGCAAAGCAAGTAAAATCGGGATTTGCCACCCTAAAAGGGGGGATAACAGGACACCAATAAACAAGATTGATAGTTCTGCAAGGTTGCAAGAAAGCTGGTATGTGGAAAATTTTCGGATATTTTTAAAAATATTTCTCCCTTCACTAATCGCATACACTATAGTGCTGAAATTATCATCTTTTAAAGTTAAATCGGCAACTGAACGGGATACGTCTGTGCCGTTTTTTCCCATAGCAATTCCAATATGCGCTTCTTTTAAAGCAGGGGCATCATTAACACCATCACCAGTCATTGTAACAATTTCTCCATTCGATTTCAATGCTTTGATTATCTTTAGTTTGTGTTCAGGCTTAACCCTTGCAAAGATTGTTATTGTCCTTATTATTTTAGTCAACTCATCATCAGAAAGATTATCCAGCTCAATTCCCTCCATTATTTTTCCATGCAATCCTATCTCTCCGGCAATAGAGAGCGCAGTTTCTTTATTGTCCCCAGTTATCATCTTAACGTTAATTCCTGCACTATAACATTGACTGATTGCTTCTTTTACCCCTTCACGAGCAGGATCCTCCATTCCAGCGAAACCAAGAAAAACTAAATCTTTTTCAAAATGATCTTTTGCAAAGGTTTTTACTTTTTTATAGGCAAAGGCTATAGTTCTCAGCGAATTAGAGGCCATCTTCTTATTAAACTCCAGTATTTTCTTTTTTTCAGCTTCAGATAATCTAGAAATAGCCTTGTTTTTTTGAATGAATTTGCATTTTTTAATTAAATACTCCAACGCGCCCTTGGAATAAACAACTTTTTCCTTGTTTATCTCACACAAGACTGACATCATTTTTCTTTCAGAATTAAAAGGAATTTCTTGAATTCTGTTAAATTTCATATCCTCTTTAAATAATCCTGCTTTCACTCCCATGATTAAAAGTGCAGATTCAGTGGGAGAGCCGATTGTTCTAAACTCCATATCATTTCCGGTTCTTTCTATTATTGAATCATTGCATAAAACTGCATTAAATACCAAATTTCTCAAAGCAGTTTCATTATTGACATCAATCCTTTTATGATTATGCAAAAAATCTCCTTTTCCAGAATAACCCGTTCCTGTAACCTCATAAATAGCATTATTTGAAAAAACTTTCCTGACTGTCATCTCCCCTTTAGTTATTGTTCCAGTCTTGTCAGAGCATATTACTGTAGTCTCTCCAAGAGTCTCTATTATAGACATTCTATTTACTATTGCATTTTTTTTAGCCATGTGGTGTGCGCCTGTAGCCAATGTAGTAATTAGCACTACAGGAAAACCTTCTGGAAATGCCGAAACTGCCAATGCAATAACTAAAATTAGAATGCCAAGAATTGCTTCTTCGTTCAATACTGTAGTTCTTGAAATCATAATTAAACCAGTCAAAACCGATATTATGATTGCCAAACAGACCATATACTTTGTAATTTTATTGACTTTTTTTTGCAGAGGCAACTCTTTTTCCGTAGATGATATCAATCTGGCAATTTTTCCAAATTTGGTGTTCATTCCCGTATGTATAACTTTTGCCATACATCGGCCATTGACGATGAATGTCCCCATGAAAACCAAATTCTCTTCAGAATATTTTTTTTCAGAACCTATTTTCTTACTCACTTCTTTTGATTCTCCCGTCAGAACAGCTTCATTTACACGCAATTCCTTTTCTTCAATCAATAAGCAATCAGCAGGAATCTTTTCCCCATTTCTTAAAAGAAGTATGTCTTCAGGGACAATATTTACCGATTGTATCTCCTGCTCCTTTCCATCTCGGATAACTATTGACAAAGGAACAAGCATGCCTTTCAATGCACTAATCGCCTTCTCAGACCTATATTCTTGGATAAACCCTACAATTATAACCATGAAAATTATCATAAGAATAGTGTATGCTGTGACTGATTTGCCCACAAAAAAAGAGATAAACATTGCAACAGCAAGCAGATATATAATAAAATTACTTTTAATCTGCCTTAATAGAATTTTTAAAGTAGTGGTTTTGGAAATATCCTCGATCTCATTCAGGCCATACTCCTTCAGTTTATTTTCAGCCTCTTTATTAGTCAAACCCCTTTCTTTAAACATGTATGTCTATACAAATCGGATATTTATAAAAACTTTGTTTTTTAGAAAAAAAGATTTCGTTTCAAACCCTCCCTTGTCATGTTATCGTAAAATTGTGTCCCTATCCACTCGTGCCACTAAAATTTAATTGCAGACAACATCGGAATTTCCTATTATGCTCTTTTCCCATACGCAAGTGCGGGAAAAACTGCGTATGCAGAGTCGCGCAAGGGAAAATCTTACATATCTTCCATTACTGGCTTATCGTCAATGAACCCAGAAGGCAACCTGATTTTCTTAAAATAATCAACTATTGATATACAAGCAAATTTTTCAGTAGAATAATGAGTTCCGCCCAAAATATTTATCTTATGTTTTTCAGCAAATTCATGCGCCTTTCTAGAATAATCATTTTTTGCAGTAATACCTGTAATTAAGACATTTACATTATTTTGCGCTATTTCTTCAATAGTTTCATCAAGCCCACCGCCTGCTACAACCGCAACAGTTCTGTCTTTGATTTCATTATCCCCATAATCATACAAACTAACGCCATGTCCAACCGCTTCTTGAAATCTTTTTCTTAAATCCTGCACTGTTGCCAAATTTATTTTCCCGAATACCCCTGCTAAGGCTCCAAAATATAATGCGAAAGGTTTCATGGGTTTTATCCCTAATGCCCTTGCAAAAGATACGCTTGTTGAATATTCTCCAAAATTATCTAAAGGCACATGAAGATTGTAAATAGAAATTCTACTATCTTTGAATTGTTGCAATAAATCCCTATCCATTTGCTGAAAAACTTCCGGAGCTTTTCTTATATCCCATATTGATGGGTGATGAACAAAAAGCATTGCATCTTGAGTGCCATAATCTAATATTCTTTGCATAACTTCTCTTGATGGAAAAACTGCAGTATATACTTTGTTGATTTCTTTTGCAAAGTCGCAAACTAAACCCATAGATCTTTTCTTGAAATTCTCACTAAGAAAATCAGCAACAGAATCCATATACGGTGCCCATTTATCACTCATCACTGAAGTAATATAATCTTTTTCAAGATGTTGATATAATTGGGTTGCATTCATAATAGCTAAATGACTCCTTTAATTTATAAAATTTCCCATGCAGCGATTGCGCATAATTCCTGTTAGTTGCGTCAGAGCGTAGCGGAGAAGTTCAAAAGTCTTTCTTGCTATTTTAATTAAGCGCTGCCCTGTATCTCAATTTTTTTAAAGAATACTTGGTTCTTATCATAAGGTTCTACTTTCAATACAAAATTAAATTTATTTAATGATAAACATAAGTCAAAATCCCTCTCTGGAGCCCAATCTATTGTAGGATCAAAAAATTTTTGTGCACTGCTATAATTCCGCAAGTGATTGACAATCTGTGAAAAATCATTTGTTTTGCCTTCAAGAGCATTTTTAATATATTCTGCACATAAAGTATCTTCATCTGCGATATGAACGCCGGCTGATCCCATGGCAACCAAAGAAACTGCTTCAGGATTTTGTTTTTTGATATAATCAATTATTGCTTGTACATTAACAAAACTGCCAGTAATTATTTCATCAGCATTAATTGCATTTGCTATGCCTTGGGTTCCAGCGGATGTTGTTTGAATAATTGTTTTGTTTGTGAAATCAACTTTTTCAATTTGAGTAGGCGAATTACCATGATCAAACCCCTCTGGTTTTTCCCCATCTCTTTCGCCTATCAATATGAAGTCCGGATTCTCCTTTTTTAATCTATGAGCAATATCAATATCCCCTACCGGGATAATTTTTTTTGCGCCATTACCAAAGGCATAGCACGCAGTTGAAAATGCTCTGAAAACATCAATGATTACTGCTAATCCTATGGCCTGTTTTGCTCCATCAATTAAATGTAAGATTTTGACTTCCATAATATAATTAGAACCAAATTCTATTTAAATAATATGCGTAAAGTGGCGACTAAATGAAATACTTTTTGAATTACGCCTAACTATTATTTATCGTATGTTATATTCGTTTAACGTTGTGAATATTATTGTTATTATGCTTTCTATACGGAAAATAACTAAAAGCGTTTTTGGAGTTTACAACATTGTCGAAGCAACAAATTTTTTACAGTCGGTTTTGGAATAATTTCTGTTTTCAAGGCCAAAACCTGAAAATATTACACTCCACACAGCTTCGCAACACATTTGCTGGAAGAAGGAATAGACATAAGATACATACAAGCCCTACTAGGTCACAACAACCTGCAAACAACACAAATCTACACAAACGTGGCAAAAAACAAGATAGCCAACATCAAAAGCCAGCTCGATTAATGCTCTCAAGAACGCGTTTAATTGAAATAACCTTCAACAACTTATGCTTACTCTGAGACAAACTATCAGTAACAAAAATTTTCTTAATAGGCGCCTTAGACAAACGCTCCAAAGCATCACCAGCAAAAATTCCGTGAGTGGCAGCAACAAAAATGTCCTTAGCGCCAGACTTCTTCAACAACTTAGCAGCCTCAATAATCGTACCACCAGTAGCAATCATATCATCAATAATCAAAGCAGTCCTGCCTCTCACGTCGCCTTTAATCGTAGCAATCTCAACAACATCATGAGCAGGCCTTGATTTCTCCAAATGAGCAATACCAGCATGAAGCTTTCTCTGCCAAGCCCTTGCACGCCCAACAGCACCCTTGTCAGGAGCAACAACAACAAGATTCTTCTTAGGAACAAAAGGCAGGAACAAATCAATAGGAATAATATTGTGATAAGAAATGAAACGATTAATACGCTCACTATGACAGTCAAAAATAGAAACTTTATCAGCATACCTCTTCAGAACACGGGCAACAAACTCAGCAGAGCAAGCCTCTCCAGCAATATTAACCCTGTCCTGCCGGGCATAACCAAAATAAGTAATAACCAAATGAACCTTGCAATTCAAACGCTGCAACGCATCAAGAACAAAAACAAGCTCCAAAAAATTCTCAGCAGGAGGAGGAAAAGAAGAAACAACAACAACTTTTTTGTTCTTCACACTCTCAGGAACCTTAACGTACAACTCGCCATCCTTGAACTTCTTAATAACAACAGAAATATGCTTAAGCTTCAAATGATTCGTTGAAGAAGTAATTACAGCTTCCATATAACTTGTTTACCCTTTCGAATAGACATGACCCGATTAGTAGGAACAAAAAACTCCCTGCCACCATGAACATAAACAAAAATGTCATGCTCAACCCTCTTAATAGAAGCTGCATCTACAGGATACTCCCTGCGAGCAGTCTTATCATGATAGTAAACAACGATTTTTTCACCATGTTCAGCCCGGTTGACGGCATAATTCAAGTTCTTGCCGATAGAATGCATTTTCCTGGAAAGAGGATCAAACTCGTGAAAAATGTAACCAGTAAGAGTCAAAACAGCAAGACCAACAAAAAGAGTGAAAAAAGAATTCTTAAGCAAAGGCATAACAGAAGAAACCTCCCAAATAGCCCTCCAGAACAAAATAACGCCAATGCCATAAAACAAAGAATGCAAATATAACTTGTCCTCTTCCCGGATATTAAACATTTTTATTATTACCTCTTTTTTAAATGATTAAATATCATTTTTTTATAAAGGTTACTATAAAAAGAGTTTAGCTAATGGGGCTGGCAAG